>URQR01000205.1 GCA_900550065.1 uncultured Eubacteriales bacterium
CAGATTGCCTCCGCCTCCGGTATGTTCGGCGTAAGCAAGTCCGCGAGGGGAAACAGCTTTGCAATCAGCGTTTCTACTGCTTCGTTTTGCATGAGCGTCCCGCCGCTTGTTGCCACCATAACCGGGTCAAGCACGACAAACGGCGGTTTATAGCGGCGGAGCTGCTCGGCAACTGTTTCTATAATTGCCGCGCTCGGCAGCATACCGATTTTGACCGCGTCGACGCGGATATCCTCGAACACCGCATCAATCTGCGCCGCGACGCCTTTCTCTGGAACGTCGAAAATCGACAATACGCGGCTCGTGTTCTCTGCTACGACGGACGTGACAACGCTCATGCCGAATGTACCCAGCGCACTGAACGTCTTCAGGTCGGCCTGTATGCCTGCGCCGCCGCTGCAATCAGAGCCTGCAATGGTCAGACAATGTTTCATTTTTTACACAACCTTTCTGCAAAAAGCAATAAAAAAGCGACGCCCTGTTATATGCTAAGGCATCGCTTAAAAAACAAAGTTGCTCCCTACGACAGTGTTAACTAACAGGTTCAAAGGGTCAGGTTTTAACCTTCTCAACTCTTCGGCCCGCTGCCGTTTGAGTCCCCCCGCAAATCGTATTTAATTATAAATTATTTGTTTGTAAATTTGTTATAGTATACAATAAATTGGAGAAGCTGTCAAGAAGTTGTCGAAATTAGCAGATTTCATGAAAGTTATTTGTTTTGTGAATATTTACTCCTTTTACGAAAAATAATTGTTATTCGTAATATAATTTATTAGGCTCTTAGGGATATCGCCGCTGTAAAAGTCCTGTGTACCGCCTTTTATGTAATTGCGGATTTCTACACTATGCGTCACACAGCCACTACGCAAAAGTACAGAGGCATCGCTGTCAATATATTTTTTTAGATAATCTTGATAATTGTCGCTGTCTAAATGATAGAGAGCGCAAAGCGCGTACAGCTTACCTGCTGTTGTAGCGTCTGCCTCCAGCTTAACAAAATAATCCAGTGCGTTTTCACTTGCAAACAGTGTTCTAAAAGCTTCTGCTTCCCGCGGTCTATTACCATCCATTAGCGTATTGGAATTCGGGTCGGGTTTCGGTAATCCGCCGGGCGCATAAGTGAAAACCTCTGCGTTATTAAGAGTATCATAAGCGTACTGCTCGGCTTGCTTTTTATAAGCTTCGTCAAGCTCCGCCTCACACAGACTCCTAAAAGTTTTTTCCAGTTCCTGTATCACAGCGTCGTCGGGCGACCATCTGCTGAAGAAGTGGTACTTGCCGTCTTTTACGCCCTCAAAAATCGCTCTGTAACCGTCAAAGCCCAGTTGACCGCCGCTGGCAGGGATGTTCCAGAAGTCCGCCTGCGTCAGCGCGCCGAGCAATGCGTCCGTTTCTTCTTTGGTTAAATCTTTTTGTACGCTTTTTACGATGTCGCCGCCGTAATAGTTGATTGGCCCGTCGCAGACAGTGAAATAGAGTCTGCCTGTACCGGCATCGCCTATTTCGACCCGAACGGTATATGGCATAGAAAAGGACGGAATCATGGTGTAGCGGTACACCTGTTGTTTGCTGTCGGACAGGGAGGACTCGCCAAGCGCGTATAGCTGTCGGGAAAACCAGTCGCTGCTGTCTCCTGCCACAGTGATAATCGGCGGAATTTCGTCAAGACATCTTTCAGAATATCCCACATGGCTCCCGGCGCTAAGGTAATTTCCACAGTGGATTTTATCGCCTAAATCATGAACAATACTTTCCGGCACCTTATAGCCCTTTATGGGGTACAACGGACAGAGCGTGATTCCGTTAACGGGCGCGGCGGAAAGCCTGTTTAATAGCTCGTGATAATCCGGCGTTGCACGGCTATAGATTTCCTCGAATGGTTTTTCGTCGAGTGTTCCCTGAAGAAGCGCGTAACGTAAAGAACCGTCAGAGAATTCTTCTTCCGTGTTCCAGATATATAATTCCGCCGCGGTGTAAATCACATAAATTTCGCTGGAATCCGGAAAACGCGACTCCCAATATACGCTGTGTTCAAACGCTTGCGCCACAGCCCGAAGCGGGAAGTATAAAATGCCGTCTATATTGGCTGGCGCAGCGTCGAGCTCTGCTGCCTCGCCGTTTATGTACATGACTGTGCTGCCAACCTGTAATTGCAGGGTTGTCGTGTAATCGAGCCCTTCCTGCGCGATGGTGATGCTGCCGTCCTCAACAGTATAGCTTACATTTCCTTTTAAAATTCTGTCGCAGGCATCTAACGGATACATGGTTCGTCCGTCGCTGTTGACAAAAGGCGACGGGGCTTCTTCAAAATTCAGGTATTCGCCCTCTGCACCACGAAATATACTGAGCGTTTCGGCGTGTGCAAAATAAAGAGGGAATAGGGATAATAAAGCTGCGAGAATTAACGCCGTTAATAATTTTTTCACAAAAAACCCTCCTATTTATTAGTTTTTTTATAGCACTATTTTTAGTATAGCAAATGTAAAAGGAAAAGTCCATAGTGTTTCGATTTTTGTAAATTACGATTCGTTTGTGCTGCGATTTTTCACGTTTTGACCATAAATATTGGAAAAACAATATAAATATTAAATAAAACATTGAAAAACGGTGAATGTTTTGCAAGAAAAATCAAAAAAGATAATAAAACTTATTGAAATTAGTGTCAACTAATGTTATAATTAGTCGGTACATACTGGTGAGAGCAGGCTGTAACAAAAAGTTGTAACAAAAAAATGGAGAATGAGGAAATGGAACATGCGGTTCGGCAGCGGGAGGACGGGCGTTTTGAGGCACGTTATCTCGCCGGCCGGGATAAACAGGGACGAAAACGGTATGCCTCTTGCTATGGGGCGACGAAAGAGGAAGCGATAGAAAAGCGTAACGCGATACGCAAAGCGGCGATTGCGTCCGCCGAGAGCTGTGATATTACAATGGATGTACTTTATCGGCAATGGGGCGGCTCGCTGGCAAGCGGCCTTTCTGCTGCATCAAAAAGAAAGTATGCGGCCTGTGCCGAACTAACTTTACTGCCTCTTTTAAAGAATACGCTTATTTCGTCTTTAACAGAGGATATGGTGTCCCGTGTTTTTGCACAACTGCGGGAAAACCGATGCTCGTGGAATCGTATCTGTGATGCGTACGCCTTGCTGCATAAGCTATGCGATTTCGCTTGCGAGAAAAACTATTTGCCCGTTTCACCTATGGAACGTTTAAGCAGGCAGGATTTACTCGGCGAAAAAAGAGAAGTGAATGAGAGAACCGGGGGGAAGGACATGAATATACCCGATTCGCAGCTAAATAAGTTGGAATCTTTGTTAATTGAAAATTTAACTCCGGCGCATGTTGCGCTGTATTTGATTTTGAATGCCGGCTTGCGCGCTTCAGAAGCGGAGGCCCTCCGGTTCGGCGACATTGACTTTGAAAACCGGAGGGTTATCGTGCGCGGCGAGAACGGCGTCGTTGAAAGAAATATCCCGC
>URQR01000206.1 GCA_900550065.1 uncultured Eubacteriales bacterium
ATGCAAAGCGCGCCTATATTGAGGCGGAAAACGTGTGCAATTTCCCCACATGGCGGCCCGGGCACTTTTTAAACGTCGGAGAGATGTCGTTCGGCGTTGCGCTGGCGTATGACTGGCTCTACGACTGGCTTTCGCCGAGTCAGAAGCGCGTTTTGGAGGAGGGGCTCTACAGCCAGGCAGTCGTAAAGGGAATTGGCGCGTATAATGGAACAAGCGACGAAATTGACGACCACCACGGTACACACGGCAGAAGCGGCTGGACAAAGGCAAAAACGAACTGGAACGCAGTCTGCAACGCAGGTCTTACCATGTCGTCGATTGCGCTGGCAAACGTATACCCAAGTGACTGTGAGTGGCTATTGGGCAATATCATCACGTCAATCGAAGCAGGCGTAGTGGACTACGCGCCCGACGGCGGCTACAGCGAAGGGCCGGGCTACTGGTCGTTCGGGACAAATTATCTCGTTTGGTTTTTAGCGAGCCTACAAAGCGCAATGGGCACAACGTACGGTATTGCCGAGTCGCCCGGCCTGCGGCAGACGGGCTACTTCCCGACTTATATGGAAAGCCCATCTGGGCAGTTTAATTTCCACGACGGCGGCGAGGGAAAGATTGATACGTCTACGCTGTTCTGGTTTGCGAATTATTACGGCGACCCGGTAATCGCGGGCGCGCGCTATCAGGATATTACAAGCGGTAAGAAAAGCGTATCGCCGAAGGACATTATGTGGTACAATCCGGACAATATCGACACGAGCGCGGATTGGCCGCTCGACAGGGTATTTTACGGAATCAACACCGCGTCGGTGCGGGACAGCTTTTCCGACACGCCGGTTTACGCCGGGTTGCACGCGGGCAGCAACACCGCAAACCACGGCAATCTCGATACAGGTACGTTCCTATTAGACGCGGGCGGCGTGCGCTGGTTTGTCGAGTTAGGCCCCGATAATTACAGCCTGCCAAACTATTTCAGCGGCGGGGCAAACGGGGATCGCTGGAAGTATTACCGGATGCGCGCCGAGGGGCAGAACACGCTTGTGATCAATCCCGGAAACAAAAGCAATGAGGACCAAATTGTAAACTCCGACTCGCCGATTACGTCCTTCGTCAGCAAGCCGCGCGGCGCATACACAGTCGCGGATCTTTCGCCGGCTTACGCAAACGACGTCTCTTCGGCACAGCGCGGCCTGTTTTTAACACACAACCGCAATGTCGTTATATTGCAGGATGAAGTCGCGCTCAAAGCACCGTCGGAGGTGTGGTGGTTTGCGCATATCTATAACAAAACAGGCGTACAAATCGCCGACGATGGGAAATCAGCGATTCTTACGCAAGGCGGGCAGCGTCTCTGGGTCGGTCTTGTGACAAAGGATGGCGACACGGCATTGGCGCAGCAGGCGCGCTTTACGCTAATGAACGCTGACCCGCTCCCCACCTCGCCGGAGCACGACGGGACAGAAAATGGCCGCGGCGGCTATAAAAAACTCGCCATTCATGTGCAGGGCGTTAGCCGGTTCGATTTAGCGGTTGTGATGCAGCTTTTAGAGCCGGGCGAAACCAAGCCGCAGAATTTTCGCTACAGCTTTACTGATATTGCGGACTGGCGCGTTGCGGACGGTGAAATGGTTTCACCTTCACTCGACGAAATCACAATAAATGGTACGCCGGTTGCAAGCTTTCATTCAAATCGGACGAGTTACACCTTCCCTTTGCCGATTGGAACAACGGCTATGCCCACGGTTGGATATACTGCTCCGGAGGGCTGCGGCGTTGAGGTCACGATGCCCGCCTCCCTGCCCGGGCAGGCGGTACTAAAGGTCTATGTAAAGGACGAGCCGTACAATGTAAACTATTATTACGTGATGCTGCGAGAAGAGCGCGATGTAGAGATTACAGCAAGCGACTGGGAAAACGACATCAATACGCCGGAAAAGAGCTACGACGGCGACTATTCAACGCGCTGGTCGGCCGAGGGCGAAGCGTGGATTATGTACACCTTCCGCGAGCCGCGGACACTGAACTGCGTATCACTCGCCTTTTGGAAGGCAGCAGCGCGGAAAGCACGGATTAAGATTGAGGTTTCCGCAGACGGATCAATATTTGAACCCGTATACGATGGATATTCAACCAACAATACGGAAACGCTTGAGGACTTCACCTTTACGCGAAGAAACGTAAAGGCTGTTCGGGTAAACTGCTACGGAAATACGTCGAGCGAACCGAGCACAAGCGTCTGGAACTCGATTTTGGAAGTGGATTTTAAATAAAATAAAAAAGCAGGCGGTGCAGAAGCCGCCTGTTTTTTGTTGATTCGTTTTTACCCATTTACCATGACCTTGCCCGTAATCTCGCGTACACTCGCAAACCCGTTTTGCTCCGCATACGCCGCAAGGCCGTGCTTTACGTCGAGCGGCAGCGTTGGATTTTTGAACAGTCCCGTCCCAACCGCGACCGCGTCCGCGCCTGCAAGCATAAACTCCGCCGCGTCGTCGCCACTCATAATGCCACCCATACCAATGATAGGAAGCTTTACCGCCTGCTTCACCTGCCATACCATCCGTACCGCAACCGGCATTACCGCCGGGCCGGACAGCCCGCCGACGTTGTTGTAAAGTACAGGCCGTTTTGTGCGGATGTCGATTTTCATCCCCAGCAGGGTATTAATCAGCGACAGTGCGTCCGCTCCGCCGCGCTCCGCCGCCTTTGCCATCGCCACGATGTCGGTCACATTCGGCGACAGCTTCACGATAAGCGGCTTTTTTGCGCACTTTTTCACTTCGGAGGTGATTTTCTCGATTGTATCCGCGTTCGTCCCGAACGCCACGCCGCCTTCTTTTACGTTCGGACAGGAAATATTCATCTCCAGCATATCCACGTCACTGTCGGACAATATCCGAGCCATTTCGCAATAGTCCTCAATCGTATTACCCGCCATATTGGCAATGATTTTTGCACTGTATTTCTTCAGTTCGCCAAGCTCAAACCGGATAAAATTCTCCACGCCCGGGTTTTGCAGTCCAACGCTGTTTAAGATTCCCGCCGGCGTCTGCGCAATGCGCGGCGCGGGATTGCCCTCGCGTTCCTTAAGCGTTAATCCCTTGACGCTGATGGCGCCAAGCTCGTTTAAATCAAAATACTCACCGTATTCGCGCCCGAAGCCGAACGTCCCCGACGCAACGCAGACCGGGTTGTTCCACTCCACTCCGGCAATGTTTACCTTCATATCAACCATTGAGCGTCACCTCGCTGCTCCAGAATACCGGCCCGTTTTTGCAGACCCGCTTGTGCTTGTGCGTCCCGTTCGAGTTCGTTTCGCACGTGCAGACCAGGCATGCGCCGATTCCGCACCCCATGCGCTGCTCGAGCGAAAGCTGGCACTTCACGCCGCGCGTCTCTGCAATCTTTTTCACCGCGCGCAGCATCGGCATAGGGCCGCAAGAGTAGCCGAT
>URQR01000207.1 GCA_900550065.1 uncultured Eubacteriales bacterium
ACTTTCCGGGGGACACGCCCGTGACCTTACGAAATACCTTTGTAAAATAACTCTGGTTGTCAAACCCAGCGACAGCCGCTACCTCGACGAGCGACAGCTTTGGGTCGAGCATAAGCAGCTTACTTTTTTCTATCCGGATACTGTTGATATAATCCGTCAGACTGCAATGCATCTCTTCTTTAAATATCTTGCTTAGATAGCTTTTGCTCAGATATACATGTTCCGCGATATCGGATAAAGAAAGCTTTTCACTGTAATGCGCTTTAATGTATGCAGTTACTTTGTGCATCACATCGGTGTGCTTCGCCTCAGCGAATTCAAATACATAGCTGATATAGCGGTTGATAATTCCCGTCAGCCACACACTAAGTGACTCTAAACTGTCAAAACGGCTTATTTCTTTTGAAAAGTCGGCGTTCATAGAAAAAATCTGGTTCGCCTCCGCACCGCCTTCAATTGCGCTGCGCCCAAGCAGGACGAGCAGCTCCGCCACACGGGATTTAATTGTTGCAAGGTCGGCATTGGAGCTAAAAAAGATGTAGCCAAGCAATGTATTTAATAGTTCTTTTGCGCGCCCCTTATTACCGCTTATAATAGCAGTTTGCAGCTCTTTTTCGAGCTCAAGCGGATAAAAAGCAGTCTCCTTGTACTTAATCTCGTCAATTACTTTATAAATATCGTTTAAAAGCGTATTATGCTCTGTGCTAAGGCCATAGCCGCCCTTGTCAGCAAGCGTTGGAAACAGCCCGCCCATCAGCTCCGCAAGGTCGTTTACCTGTGTAGTGGTAAGGTTTATAATACCATTGGCTGCAAAAGGCGCGTCAAAGTCTTCTGCATTGCCCATCACAATTGGCCCGGCGAGTACGCCCGACTGCAGCATACCGGTTTCATTCGCGACCGCCGCTGCAACAAAAATAAACCCTGCGGGACAGTAATAAATATATTTGCCGCCCCACCTGTGCGCCTCCCAGCACCCGTATAGATGTGTATTGATAAAGTCGCATCTGGCTGGACAGCCCGCGCAGAAGTGTCCGGAGCCAAGCTCCTTGAGTGTGACGTCGAAAACCCTGCACGGTACGCCGGTGAGCGATTCGATATGGGCGGCGTATTTTTGTATCTGATCAATCATAGAAAACCCCCACGAATCATTTTAATTTTATAATAGGCGGTTAAGAAATGATATAAAAATATTTTTATTTTTTGTAATTTGTTACACAATAATTTTACCCGGTTGTTTTTCACTTTGCAATTTGTTATCATTGAATTAGTAATTGCGCCGCAGGAGGCAGAAACCATGTTTACCGTAACAATTAAAACCGAGAAAAACACATACCAAAATTCTTATTTTTCGCCTGTGCTGTTAAGCAAGGCAATCGCAGATGCGGGCCTAACGATACAGATGCCCTGCGGCGGACGCGGTACCTGCGGCAAGTGCAAGGTGCGCGCTGTCGGCGGCCTGTCGCCCGCTGCGCCCGAAGAGCTACAGCTTCTAACGGCGGCGCAGCGCGCCAGTGGGTTACGCCTTGCGTGTTGTACATGTGCCGAGGCAGACTGTACAATTTATTTTAGCACAGACCGGGGCAAAGTGCAAGGCGTTGCAGAGGCGTTGGCGCCGGCGTTTAAAGTGGACGCGGGGCAGGATGGATATGGCGTAGCGGTCGATATTGGCACGACGACAGTTGCGGCGTATCTCTATTCGCTGTGCGACGGCGTTTGCCATAACAGTGCGTGCGAGGAAAACGTACAGACCGCCTATGGCGCTGACGTGATTGCGCGGATTGAATATGCAAACAAGGGCGGCCTGACGGAATTGTCGGATATGATTCGGAAACAAATTTCAGTTATGATTGGGGAAAATTTCGCCGTTGCGCCGAAACGGCTCGTGGTTACGGGAAACACAACAATGCTTCATCTGCTTGCGGGCTTGGACCCGCGTACGCTCGCGGTTTCGCCGTTTACACCTGTGTCGCATTTCGGCGCATGGTACGGTAATTTGTACCTGCCGCGCTGCATCAGCGCATATGTTGGGGCGGATATGACCTGTGCGGTTTTATCAAGCGGAATGCAAAATGATTCAGCTTCGCTTTTGGTAGATATCGGCACAAACGGGGAAATGGCGCTTTGGCACGGCGGAAAACTCGTCTGCTGTTCCACTGCGGCAGGGCCTGCGTTTGAAGGAGCGTTGATTTCGCAGGGGATGAGCGCGCTGCCCGGCGCAATCAGCCGCGTTTGGATAGAGGCGGGCACGGTGCAATATGAAACAGTTGGGGAAGCAGAGCCGATTGGCATCTGCGGCAGCGGGCTTGTCGACGCGGTCGCCTGTATGAGAAAGGCGGGCGTGCTGGACGAAACGGGCTATTTAGAAAATGATTATGAAATTGGGGACAGCAAAGTTCGTATTACGGCGCAGGATATCCGTCAGCTGCAGCTCGCAAAGTCCGCGATTCGGGCTGGGATTGAAACGCTGATGCACACATGCGGAATTAACGCAGAACAAATCGACAAGTTTTATATTGCCGGCGGCTTTGGAAAATATTTAGATACAGAAAACGCCGCGAAGATCGGCCTTTTTCCGCAAGAGCTTGTGGAAAAAGCGGTCGTATTGGGCAATGCTGCGGGTGCGGGCGCGTCTATGATTTTGCTCAGCAAGCAGGCGCAGGCCGAATCGGAGCAGATTGCGCAGGAGGCGCAGGTGACAGAGCTGTCCGACAGCCCGGTGTTTATGGAAAAGTATATGGACTATATGATGTTTGAGACGCCACTTTAAGGAGGAGTATACAATGAATATGAAACAATGGATTGCAGAACTACGGGCGGCTGAGGTCAAAAAGCCGATGCCGATTTTGTCGTTTCCGTCCGTCCAGTTATTGGGGATAGACGTAGAAAAGCTGATTTCAAGCGCAGAATTACAGGCGCAGGGGATGAAGGCTGTCGCGGATAGGACGGACGCGCTTGCGTCAGTTAGTATGATGGATTTAAGTGTGGAGGCGGAGGCCTTTGGGGCACAGATTCGCGTTTCGCCCGATGAGGTGCCGACTGTGGTGGGCCATATTGTAGAAACACAGGCCGACGCGGAGGCACTTATCGTTCCGGATGTAAACGAAAACCGCACAAAACGCTACGTTGATGCAATTGGTATGGCGTGTAAGCAGATCACCGACCGTCCGGTGTTTGCGGGCGTAATTGGGCCGTTTTCACTTGCGGGGCGGCTTGTCGACGTATCGGAAGCGATGATAAAATGCTACGAAGACCCGGATATGATGCACATCGTGCTTAAAAAAGCAGCGGATTTTATTATTTCTTATATTAAGCAGTTT
>URQR01000208.1 GCA_900550065.1 uncultured Eubacteriales bacterium
GATGCACTTTCACAGTCATATGCTGCATGTAAATGTCTTTGAAGCGGTCTTGACGCTGCCGGACACGCCATGTCTTGTATTCTATACCTTTTTAGCGGACTTCGGCGACTATGCGCTCTATTACGGCAACAGCCCCGACCGCCGCGGCGGGCTTGGCGCGCAGTATCTGCAAAGCCCAATCCCCTATCAAATCACGGTATATGACAGCGAGTACCATACCCCCGATTGGCTCAAAGAGGGTATTATGTACCAAATCTTTCCCGACCGTTTTGCAAAGAGCGCGTCCTATACGCCGCCTACCCAGCGAAAAGACATCCTCCGGCGCGAATGGGGCGATGTGCCGTACCACACGCCGGAGCAGTTCGGCGGCGAATACCTTGCAAACGACTTTTTCGGCGGCTCTCTGGCGGGTATCATAGAAAAGCTGCCATACCTTGCGGACTTGGGCGTGACTGTGTTATACTTAAATCCAATCTTTGAAGCGTACTCGAACCACAGGTACGACACGGGCGACTACGAGACAATTGACTCAATGCTGGGCGATGAAAAACTGTTTTCACAGCTTTGCGAGCAGGCGCGCAGTCTCGGTATCCGTATCATCCTTGACGGGGTGTTTAACCACACCGGCTCAAATAGTAAATATTTTAATAAAAACGGGGTATACCCTACCGTCGGCGCGCACCAGAGCAAGGATTCGCCTTTCTACGACTGGTACGACTTTTCCGCATGGCCGGACGCGTATGCCTGTTGGTGGGGCATAAAGACGCTGCCGCACGTAAAGGCGATGACGCCGTCGTATCTTGACTATATCCTCACTGGCGGCGACGCAATCATCAAAAAATGGGTACGGCTCGGCGCGAGCGGCTGGCGGCTCGACGTGGTTGACGAGCTGCCCGACGAATTTGTCCGACTTTTGCGCCGCGAGCTTAAGCGTGAAACGCCCGACGCGGCAATCATCGGCGAAGTATGGGAGGACGCGTCCAACAAGACGAGCTACGGCAAGCTGCGTGAATATTTCGGCGGCTTTGAGCTCGACAGCGTGATGAACTATCCCCTGCGCGACGCAATGATTGGCTATATCTGCGGCAGAATGGACGCACAGGCGTTTCACCGCACGATTTACAGCCTATACGAAAACTACCCGCGCGAGGCATTTTATGCGTCGATGAATTTTTTAAGCAGTCACGACACAATACGGATTTTCACCGCATTGGCAGATGTGCCGGACGGCCTTTCGCGCGCACAGCAGGCGGCCTATACGCTATCGTCTGAACAGCGTGCGCTGGCTATGCAGCGGCTGCGGCTGATTACACAATTACAGCTTTCCCTGCCCGGTATACCGAGTATTTTTTACGGCGATGAAATCGGGACGGAGGGCTTCGGCGACCCGTTTTGCCGCGCGTGCTTCGACTGGAACAAAGCGGACGGCGACCTGCATGCCTTCTTTAAGGCGGCGATTGCCGCGCGAAAGGATAGCGACGCGCTGACCCGCGGCGACTTTGCGGCCGTATATGCCGAGGGGCAAACGTTTGGGTTTTTACGCTATACTGAAACTGACTGTCAACTAATTTTAATTAACACAGACGCACAGTCGGACTGGTATGCGCCTATCGAGCTGGGGCGGTTTGGGATTGAACGCCTAACACAGGGTGAAACGGAGCTTGCTTCCGAAAACGGCCGGTTTACGCTTAATATCGGCCCAATGTGTTTTATGCAGTATCCATGTAAACGAAAGCAAAGGAGGAAAGCGGATGGCAAATAAAATAATTGCAATCGTCGGCGCGGGTGCGTCGGGGCTTTTGTGCGCTATAACGGCGAAGCGGCGGCTGCATGAGGCCGGAAAAAACGCACAGGTCATCGTATACGAGCGCAATCCGCGCGCGGGCAAGAAGCTGCTCGCCACGGGGAACGGACGGTGCAACCTTACCAACATGGAGCAGCCGCTCTCCGCTTATCATACGGACGATATCGGCACAGCCGCGGCGGTGCTCGGCGCATTCCCGGTCGAAGATATCCTGCAATTTTTTGAAGACATCGGTCTAACATGCGTACAAAACGGTTCGCTCGTCTATCCGCGCAGTATGCAGGCCGCGTCGGTGCTCGACGTGCTGCGGTTTGAGGCCGAGCGGCTCGGCGTTTTGTTCGCCTGCGGACAGGAAATCAGCGCGATTCGCCCGGAAAGCGGCGTATTTCGCCTCTCCGCCTCCTCCGGCGAGGTTTGCCGCGCAAATGCAGTTATAATAGCGTCCGGCAGCGAAGCCAGCGGCGGCAGCGCGGGCGGTCTTTCGCTTCTAAAAAGTCTTGGACATAAGATAACACCGTCCTACCCTGCGCTTACGCCGCTTCGATGTGACACGACCCATATAAAAACGGCCGCCGGAATGCGCGCAAACGCGCTTTTGCGGCTCGAAATTGACGGTAAGGCTGTGCACAGCGAAGAAGGCGAGGTACTCTTTACGGACTACGGTCTGTCAGGCATTGCTGTCATGCAGCTTTCCGGCGCAGTATCCCGTTTGTATGCATCAGGAAAAAAACACGATGTCCAAATTGTGCTCGACCTCGCGCCGGAATACGACTTTTCACAGGTGTACGCCCTGCTGCTGCGCCGGCGTGATATTTTAAGAGGACAGCCGCTGGAGCAGCTTTTGTGCGGCTTTTTAAACAAACGCGTCGCAATGGCGGCGTGTAAGGCGGCGGACATCGGCGCGCTGTCCATTCCTATCGAAACGTGCACCGACCGCCAGCTTAAAACGCTCGCCGCACTGCTCAAGGCGTGGCGTATTCCGGTAATCGGCGTAAAGGGTGCGCCTTCGGCGCAGGTAATGGGCGGCGGCGCGGCGCTGAATGAATTTGACGCACATACCTTAGCGTCAAAAAAAACAAAAGGCGTGTTCGCCTGCGGCGAGGTGCTCGATATCTACGGCGACTGCGGCGGGTACAACCTGACGTGGGCGTGGGCGAGCGGCTTTGTCGCCGGGCGCAGCGCGGCGGATTCTGTTTAAATTCAATATTACATAACAAGGAGGACAATAAATATGAAACGGTCAGAAAAGGCAAAAGAATTGTTTGGGAAAGGATATAACTGCGCACAGGCGGTGCTGTGCGCTTTCGCAGACGAATGCGGTATGGACGAGGACACCGCCTACCGGCTCTCATCGTCGTTCGGCGGCGGGCTTGGCCGTATGCGCGAGGTATGCGGCGCAGTTTCCGGTATGTCGATGGCGGCCGGCCTGCTCTACGGCTACAAAAAAGGCGACGAACCGTCTAAAAAGGGAGAACACTACAAGCTGATTCAGTCGCTCCCG
>URQR01000209.1 GCA_900550065.1 uncultured Eubacteriales bacterium
ACAATGATATCGACGATGTCGTTTGGGCGCATGAGGCAATCAAAGAACTGAGCAAGCGGAAGATTTTTGAAGGTTATGACGATGGTTCGTTCGGCCCGAACAACTCGATTCTTAGAGAAGAATTCATTAAGATTACGGTTGTTGGCCTGTTCGGTGCGGAGTCGATTGATATGTCGGGTGTTCCGAGTTTCACAGATGCACAGTCGGGCTGGTTTGCACCGTATGTAGCAGCCGCTGAGAACAAGAAGATTACGGCTGGTATCGGTGATGGCCTGTTTGGCACAGGGATGGAAATCACACGTCAGGATATGGCGTTGATGCTGTATCGCATGATTAAAGATGCTGGTCTTGATGTAAGTACGGCAGAGTACAACTTTACGGATAAGGATCAGGTTGCTGATTACGCAAAAGATGCAGTATTCGCACTCAAGAACATTGGCGTTATCAATGGTTACGATGACGACAGCTTCCAGCCGGAAGGCTTGACAACCCGTGCGGAGGCAGCTGTACTGCTCTATAAGACGTTAGATAAGATTGGTAAAATTATTCGCTAAAGTCTAAGCGTCTTAACAAGAGATTATTTAAAATAAAAGGTGTCGTTGCAATTGCGGCGGCGCCTTTTTTTATTTCCCATGTCATAAAATTTTTAAAAAGAACTTTTCACACAAATACGTCCGCTACATATAATAAATTATCAGAAAATATGGGAGGGGTGCTATGGGATGTATATTTAAGTATATTATCTGGGCGGCAATCGCCCTATGTGCCGGCATCATGCTCGCGCTTCTGCTTCCAATTCATCTGATTGCAGGTGTGGAAGCCATCATCATCGTGGCACTCGGAATCTGTTTTTGCTTTAAAAAATAGTTTGAGAGGGGTAATGGAATGAAAATTGTAGTAATCAAGATGCCAAAATTTTTGTGTGGGATATGTAAGGCAATTTTCGGTATGTAAGCTACATAATGTGAGACACATCAGGAATCAAAAATAAGAAAAGCCCGTACCAATAATGGTACGGGTTTTTATATATGGTTGATTTATCTGTTTTCACGTTTACCCTTTAAAAATAAGATACAAATCAGCAAAAGCACAGGAAAAATTACAGCAGCCAAAATTCCGCATTTTAGCCCTGCCTGCTCCAGCGTCTGCGCCTGTAAAAGCGTTGTGCGCAGCGTATATATGCCGGACTCTACAGCGCCCGCTACGGCGCCGGTTACCCATGGGCCGAGCGAACAGCCTAAGTCGCCAAACATGGCAAGTATGCCGAACATCGCCGTACCGCCGAGCGGAAAGCTTTTCGCGGACATGCTGACGGCGCCGGGCCACATGAGACTTACAGAAAAGCCGCATACAGCGCAAGCCGCAAGCGATAACATAGGATTATTCGTCAGCGCAACAGTAAGATAACACAGGATACAAAGCCCTGCGCATCCTGCAAGTGCATACTTTAGGTTGATTCTGCCGCCCCAAAGCCCATAGCCAAGCCGGCCGAGCCCCATCAAAAAGGCAAACATACACGGGCCGAGAATGTCGCCTACAACCTTTGGCACAGAAAGTCCCTTCTGCGCAAAAAGCGAGGACCACTGTGACATAGACAGCTCAGATGCGCCCGCACAGGCCATTATGATAAGAAAAAACCAAAATGTTTTTTGAGAAAACAGCTTACGTACCGGCATCGCATCCGCGCCCTCTGTGGGGTGCGCAATTGGTACGCGCATAAACATCAGCATGTTGTAAAGCGGTATCAGCGCCCAAATCCACGGGAGCAGATACCACAATTCCGTCCCAATGAGGCGCAATAGCAGCGTTGTCAGCAAAACAACAAGCATCTGCCCCCAGCAGTAAAAGGAGTGCGCTAAACTCATGGACAGGGCTTTGCCGTCGCTGGGGATTGCCTCTACCATCGGACTGACAAGCACCTCAATAATCCCGCCGCCGATTGCATATAGCACGACGGCGCATACAAGCCCTATATAAGGCGCGGGCAGAAGCATCGGGAATACAGAGAGGCCAATGAGCCCAAGTACACAAAATAAATGTGCACAAACGACGCAGCGGCGGTAGCCAATCTTATCAGCGTATTTAGCGGCGATCATATCGACAGCAAGCTGTACGCCAAAGTTGATTAATACAAGCCGTCCAATCATTTCAAACGAAATGTGGAATGCGTCTTGAAAAATTACAAACAACAGCGGCGCAAGATTGTTAATCGCTGCCTGTGTGACCATGCCGGTATAGCAGGCGTGGAGGGTATTTTTGTAAGTTAATTTCATAGACAAATCTCCCGGTCAATCGGTATTGTTACATACAGAGTCATTAGCAGGACTTCAAAAACGCCTTTCCCGCAGCGATCGCCGCCTTTACTGTCTCTATTGCCGGGCCGCCGACAATACTGCGTCCGTTTACGCATGTTTCCATACTAATTGCATCATAGACATCCTGCTCAAAAATTGGCGAGCACGCTTTAAACTCCTCAAGCCGGAATTGGTCGAGCGATTTATTATGGTCGAGCGCGTACGCGACCATTTTTCCAACTACTTCGTGCGCCTCGCGGAAGGGAAGGCCCTTTTTGACAAGATAGTCCGCCGCGTCGGTCGCGTTTGTAAAGCCGCCTTTCGCGCCTTGCAGCATTGCTTCCGTCTTAACCTTCATAGTAGAGAGCATATCTGTGAAAACGGGCAGACACAGCTTTACCGTATCAATTGCGTCAAACACGGGCTCCTTATCCTCCTGCATGTCCTTGTTATACGCAAGCGGAATCCCCTTCATTGTTGTCAAAAGGCTCATCAAATCGCCGTACACGCGGCCCGTCTTACCGCGAATGAGCTCGGCTACGTCGGGGTTTTTTTTCTGCGGCATGATAGACGAACCCGTTGAATATGCGTCATCCATTTCCACAAATGAAAACTCGTGACTGCTCCACAAAATTAGCTCCTCACAGAAGCGGCTTAAGTGCATCATTAGAATTGACAGCGCGCTCATCAGCTCGAGCGCAAAGTCGCGGTCGCTTACGCCATCTAAAGAGTTCTGCGTTACGCTATCGAATCCAAGCGCGTGCGCGACAGCTTCCCGGTCAAGCGGGTATGTTGTCGCGGCGAGCGCACCCGACCCAAGTGGGCATACGTTTGTACGCTTGTAGGTATCGTCCAAACGACCAATGTCGCGCCGCAGCATTTCAAAGTATGCCATTATATGGTGCGCAAAGGTCACCGGCTGCGCCTTTTGCAGATGCGTATAGCCGGGCATGATTGTTTGTGTGTGCGCCTCCGCCAGCGTAAGC
>URQR01000210.1 GCA_900550065.1 uncultured Eubacteriales bacterium
CGATGTAAGCCAAGATACCGCCGTCAACATAGAGCACATGCCCATTTACAAAGTCAGAAGCGTCGGACGCAAGGAACACAGCCGGTCCCATCAAGTCCTCCGGCGTACCCCAGCGTGCCGCCGGCGTCTTCGCGATAATAAACGAATCGAACGGATGGCGTGAACCGTCCGCCTGCTTCTCGCGCAGCGGCGCAGTCTGCGGCGTCGCGATGTAGCCCGGCCCAATGCCGTTACACTGGATGTTGAACTCGCCGTACTCGGAAGCGATGTTCTTCGTCAGCATCTTCAAACCACCCTTTGCAGCCGCATATGCCGAAACCGTCTCACGCCCAAGCTCGCTCATCATCGAGCAAATGTTGATAATTTTACCGTGACCCTTTTTAATCATCGACGGAATTACCGCCTTCGACATAATAAACGGTCCGTTTAAATCAATGTCAATTACCTTGCGGAAGTCCTCCGCGCTCATCTCACACATCGGGATACGCTTGATAATACCCGCATTGTTGACCAAAATATCAATCACGCCGACTTCCTTTTCAACTGTTTCTATGAAGGACGCAACCTGCGACTCGTTCGTAACGTCGCATACATACCCGTGCGCGTCTACGCCGATTTCTTTATACGCAGCCAGCCCCTTATCCACCAATTCCTGATTGATGTCGTTAAAAACGATTGTTGCACCCGCTTCGGCATACGCGCTCGCAATTGCGAAACCAATGCCATAGGATGCGCCTGTGACAAGGGCAACTTTCCCTTTGAGTGAAAACTTGTTAAGCATGTCCATTTTTCTTCCTCCTACTTGGTTTAATTCACTATTTTTCCAAACGAATCCGTTTGTTATGATACCTCATACTTTTATGCACAAACCCGAAAAAGACACGGTGCGGCGTTCGCCGCAGGAGGGGCACTGCCCCGACAGTGACTTTTTCCAACGTCACGCATGCGTGGCGTCGCGCAAAGACCTCGTCTTTCCGTATATTATATCACATGGGCTTAAATAATCAAGTGCAAAGGGACAAAAAACCAATCGTTATTTTTTTAACTCATCCACAAGCAATGCAATCTGTTCCATTTTTTCAGGAATCTGTATCCCCTGCGGACATAGCTTCATGCACTTTCCACATGATTTACAGAACTGCGCCGCCGCGCCCGCCCGTTCAAACTCGTCATATGCGGACAAAAACGGTTCCTTTTTCTTGTTAATCATGTACTCGTTGTACGCCGCAAACACGCCCGGAATGTCTACTCCAAACGGACAGTCCATGCAGTAGCGGCAGCCCGTACACGGCACGGTGTCCTTTCTTTTATAAATATCGAGCGCAGTGGCAAGCGTCCCTTGTTCCGCGTCCGACAGCGGCGCAAAGTCCGACAAAGTCGCAACGTTGTCCTTTACCTGCTCCATGCTTGTCATACCGGAGAGCACTGTCAGCACGTTGTCAAGGCTTGCCGCATAGCGGATTGCCCACGACGCAATGCTTTTATCCGGCTGCGCCGAAAGAAGGACTTCGTTCGCTTCCTCGCACAAATCGGCCAGCGCGCCGCCGCGCACCGGCTCCATGATAATACATTGGATGCCGCGGCTTTTGATGATTTCATACTGCCTTTTTGCGTCCTGCTGCTCCCAATCAAGGTAGTTGAGCTGAATCTGCACAAACTCCCACGGGTACTTGTCGATTACCGTTTCTAAAACTTCCGGCGTATCGTGGAAGGAAAACCCGATATGGCGCACCTTTCCCTGCTTTTTCATCTCTGTCAAAAACTCAAACACATGGTTCTTCTCGTAAAACGCAAAGTTGTTCTCCCGCACCGAGTGGCACAGATAAAAGTCAAAATAGTCCACGCCGCAGCGCGAAAGCTGTAGGTTAAAAATCCGCTCCACGTCGGACGGCTCTTTGATTTCCCAGCCCGGCATCTTTGTAATTAGGTTGTAGCTCTCACGCGGATATTTTTTCAGTGCCTTTCCGATAAAGCCCTCGGACTTGCCGCCGTGGTACATAAATGCCGTATCAAAGTAGTTCACCCCATGCCCGTACGCATAATCGACAATTTTCTGCGCCTCCGCTTCGTCAATTTCGCCCGTTTCCTCAATTGTCGGAAAACGCATACAGCCCATACCGAGCAGGGAGATTTCCTCCTCCGTTCCCTTCAGCTTCCTATAGTTCATCCAAATACCCCCTCAATTTTTCCAATTTTACCTTTTTTCCTATCTATAGTATAATATAAAAACCAAAATTCGTCAAGAAAGCCCCGCCGGCAAAACACCACGGCAGGGCTTTTTGTTATACCATAAATGTGCCGCTAATCCGAAGAAAGGGCGGTGCGGCTCTACCGCAGGAGGGGCGGTGCCCCGACAGCGGTTTCTTCCAATGTCTCAAAAGCTCCGCTTTTGAGACTATTACATCCATAAATATTGGTTTAAATCCACGCGCCCCTCCTGCGTAAAACGGACGCCCTCTTCTTCTAACAGTTTGCGCTGCACATCCTCGCCGCCGAAGGCAAACGCCTTTGATGTTTCGCCGAAGCGGTTGACCACCCTATGGCACGGAATCGCCCCCGGCTCCGGATTTACATGCAGCGCGTAGCCGACCACGCGCGACCAGCGCGGATTGCCCGCCAGCGACGCGACCTGTCCATATGTTGCGACACGCCCCTTTGGAATCTGCCGGACGACTGCATAAATACGTTCAAATGTATTCCCCATATTTTTCTCCCTATCTTTTTAATCCATTGCATAGCGAATACCAATAATTCCATCTTCAGGCGCAATAAACATTGTAACAGGAGTACTATTACCCCGGCGGAAAACCCTATACATAACGCTCGGGTTCTCTCCCGGCCGATATTGCGAAAGTATAGTATAGCCCGACTCTATCATAGTCTGTGTATACAACACAACGCCACTTGCACTATATGAATATATCCGAGATATCATTTTACCGTCTTCTCCAATATTGTTCCGTTTCTCTGGATAGCCGGTAATAAAACCGTAGTCCGGTACATCTCCGTTATCGGGGTAAAAAAAGGCCTGACCCGTTGCGCTTTGTCTAATACGCGCCGTCTGCATCTCATAAAGCGAAATGTTTTTGTCGCGCGCAACCTCGCCAATCAAATTCGACGGAATTGCAAGATTGATATTCTGCCCGTCCTCTATCCCTGCCGACGATACGCCGACCACCTTACAGCTCGCATCAAGCACGGCCCCGCCGCTGCTGCCCGACGAAATTGGGGCCGTAATCTGGATATATGCCTATCCGTTAATTGTGCGCAGC
>URQR01000211.1 GCA_900550065.1 uncultured Eubacteriales bacterium
CGGCGTAGAGTTTAAAAACAACGTCAAACGCGCATGGTGGAAAAAATTTATTCAAGAATCGCCGTATAATGTCGGCCTTGACGCGGCAATTATTATGAATCCGCGCGCGTGGGTTGCTTCGGGCCATGTCGGCGGTTTCTCCGATCCGCTGATGGACTGTAAGGCGTGTAAAGCGCGTTTCCGCGCAGATCAGCTGATTGAGGATTTTGTAAAGGCAAAGGGCGAAACAATCAGCGTAGACGGCTGGAACAACGACCAGATGATGGAATATATTAAGGAAAACAATGTGACTTGTCCGGAGTGCGGCAAGGCGGACTTTACCGATATTCGTAAATTTAACCTTATGTTTAAAACGTTTCAGGGCGTAACGGAGGATACACAGTCGGAGCTTTATCTCCGCCCGGAAACAGCGCAGGGTATCTTCGTAAACTTTAAAAACGTACAGCGGACGACGCGCAAAAAGGTGCCGTTCGGTATTGGCCAGGTGGGTAAGTCGTTTAGAAACGAGATTACACCCGGTAACTTTGTGTTCCGTACACGTGAGTTTGAGCAGATGGAGCTCGAATTTTTCTGTAAGCCGGGTACGGACCTCGAGTGGTTTGCGTACTGGAAACAGTATTGCATGGACTTTTTGCAAAGTCTCGGCCTGCGCGAGGAAAACCTTCGTTTCCGCGACCACGCAAAGGAGGAGTTGTCGCACTATTCTAACGCGACGACAGACATCGAGTTCGTGTTCCCGTTCGGCTGGGGCGAGCTTTGGGGGATTGCGGACCGGACGGACTTCGATTTAAAACAGCACGCGGAGCACTCGGGCGAGTCGATGGAGTATATGGACCCGACGACGAACGAGAAGTATGTGCCGTACTGCATTGAGCCGTCGCTCGGCGCGGACCGCGTTGCGCTCGCGTTTTTAGTGGATGCGTACGACGAGGAAAAATTAGAAGGCGACGATACGCGCGTGGTATTGCATCTACACCCGGCGTTGGCGCCGATTAAGGCGGCGATTTTGCCGTTATCCAAAAAATTATCCGAGCAGGCGGGCGAGCTGTTTGGCCAGCTTTCTAAAAAGTGGCGTGTAGAATTTGACGAGACGGGGTCGATTGGGAAGCGGTACCGCCGGCAAGACGAGATTGGTACGCCGTACTGTATCACGTATGACTTTGACAGCGTAGAGGACGGCGCGGTAACGGTGCGCGAGCGCGATTCTATGGAGCAGGTTCGGATACCGATTGGTGAGTTGGAGGCATATTTAGAGGAAAAGCTTGCGTTCTAAGCCGAAAAAAATTGGAGAAATAGGCGCCGATTTGTGCGGCTTGACCAAAAAAAGATTGACTTATAGCCATAGTGGCGGTATAATAGCTTTATGTGAAAATTTAAAGGAGGAACAATACGAATGAGGGCAAAAAGTGTGACTTTCTTGGTAATCACCCTGATTTTGGTCGCTGCTATTGCGTATGTTTCGCTGTTTGGGTTTAACTTATTCGGAAAACTGTCGTACGATGGTATTCTGGACCCGGATGGGCTGAACAAGGGCATCGACCTTGCAGGCGGTTCAATCCTCACATTTGAAGCCGACAAGGCGGATGTAACGAGTGAGGAAATGGATACTGTAGAGGCAGTTATGCGCACACGTCTGGCGGGCGAAGGGTATACGGAGGCAAGAGTGAGCCGGAACCAGTCCGTACCGGGCAGAATCCGCGTGGAAATTCCGCAGATTACGGATACGGAAAGCGCGAAGGAGCTTCTTGGCTCGACAGCGCAGCTGACCTTCCGCGACAGCGCGGGCAATGTGGTAATGGACGGCTCTGACGTTGAAACGGCGACGTCGAAATACGGCAAGGTTTCCGAAGTTGGAAATTCTGAGAACTATGTAGAGCTTACGTTAAAACAGTCGGGCGTAGAGAAGTTTGCGGCGGCTACTGCGGCCGCAGCGGCTAAGTCTGGTACGAACGAAAACTATATTGCAATTATGCTGGATGAAAATCTCGTTTCTGCACCGTCTGTAAAAGAGACGATTAACTCTGAAACGTGTATTATTTCCGGCAGCTTCGATCAGGCATCGGCGGCAACGCTGGCAAATCAGATTAAGTCCGGTTCTCTGCCGGTATCGCTGACGGCAATTGAGAGCAGCACAGTTGGGCCGGAGCTTGGTGAGACGGCGCTTTCCTCGAGCCTTTGGGCAGCGCTGATTGGTATTATTTTAATTATGATTTTTATGCTGATTTTCTACCGTCTGCCGGGCTTGGTAGCGGATATTGCGCTGATTGGCTATATCGGTATTATGTGCTTGATTATCGGTGGGTTTAAGATTAACCTCAGCCTGTCGGGTATTGCAGGTATCATCTTATCTATTGGTATGGCGGTCGACGCGAACGTTATTATATTTGAGAGACTGAAGGAAGAGCTTAAGAACGGCAAAACGGTACGTGCTTCTGTTGATGCCGGGTTCCACAGGGCGTTAGGCGCTATTGTTGATGGTAATATTACGACGCTGATTGCTGCGGTTGTACTTTGGTGCTCCGGCGTTGCGACGGTTCAGGGCTTTGCAATCACGCTGTTTATCGGTGTTATCTTGTCTATGCTGACGGCAATTTTCCTTACAAGATTCCTGCTTAAGCAGATTGTCGGCTTAAACGTCAAGAATATTTGGCTTTATGGAGTAAAGAAGAGGGAGGAATAATCAATGTTTAACGTTACGAAAAATAAACTCTGGCTGTTGTTGCTCCCCATCGTGCTCATTATAGCAGGTGTGGTCGGGTTCTTTGTGAACAACGGCTTCAAGGAAGATATCGACTTTGCGGGCGGTACGTCCATGCAGATTAATGTGGGCAAAACGCTTTCCGGCGCGGAACGCGACGAGCTTGCGCAGGTTTATCAGACGGCGGCAAATCTGGAGCTTAAGCCGATTGTACAGACAACGGGGCAAAATTTTGACCAAGTAGTTGTTAAGTCAACAATTTTGACAGACGAGCAGATTACGGCGGCGTACACTGCTGTGAAGGACAAGTATGGCCTTGCAGATGCGGAGCCTATGAGCACCGCAACGCAGGCGGCGACATACGGAAACGAGATGAAGTTCAACACGCTTCTGTTTTCTCTGATTGCGGCGCTGCTGATGCTGATTTATATCTGGATTCGCTTTGAGTGGAGAAGCGGTATCATGGCCGTTGCAGCTTTGACGATTAATGTACTGGTTATGCTTTCGGTATATGCGATGTTCGGTATTCCGC
>URQR01000212.1 GCA_900550065.1 uncultured Eubacteriales bacterium
GCGGGCGCGCACGGCGTCGTGATGGCGGAGCCGCTGGCGGGACTTTTGTCACCCGCGCTGATGGAGGAGTTTTCAACGCCGTACACAAAGCGGGTTATTGAGCAGACGCAGGACGACGACTTTATTGTAATCTATCACAACTGCGGCAACAATACGCTTTTGTTGATTGATTCAATTTTAGAAAGCGGCGCATCGGCATACCACTTTGGCAACGCGATTGACATAGAAGAAATGTTAAAAAAAGTACCGTCCGATACGGTTGTTATGGGCAATATCGACCCGGCGGGCGAGTTTCGCAACGGTACGCCGGAGTCGATTCGGGAGGCTACGCTCTCGCTGATGGAGCGGTGCTGCCGGTTTCCGAATTTTGTGATTTCTTCCGGGTGCGATATTCCTCCGATGTCAAAGTGGGATAATATCGACGCATTTTTTGCGGCGGCAAGCGCATTTTACCGGGGCGAGAGGGAGTAAGTGAAATGGATTGGATAGAAGAATTGAAAAGCTTGGGCGCGCAGAAGGCGGCGGATATCGCAGTGAGCGACATCTATTTTGATGAAAGCTTAATTAAGCTGTGCGAGATGAATTCCTGCGGGAATTACGGAAAAAATTGGATGTGTCCGCCGCTTGTTGGCGAGACGGAAAAGCTGATTCAAAAAGCGAAACAGTATCAGCGTGCAGCTGTCTTTTCCTGTGTTTATAAATTAGAGGATTCATTTGACATTGAGGGGATGGCGCGCGGCAACGACAGCTTCCGTGCGCTCGTCGCGCAGGTCGGTCAGTTATGCCGGGACAGCGGAGAGGATGTACTTTTGCTCGGCGCGGGCGGATGCAAATTATGTCCTGTCTGCGGCGCGGCGACGGGGGAGGCGTGCCGCTTTCCGGACCGGGCGTACCCCTCGCTGGAATCACATGGAATATTTGTGTCGCGGCTGGCGGAAGCGGCCGGTATGAAGTACATAAACGGGCAAAACACGGTAACGTATTTTGGCGCAGTATTGTATCATTAATAAAAAAGGCAGGGAAACCTGCTTTTTTTATTGCCTTTCAAAGTTTACTACGCACTCAACATGCGCTGTGTGTGGAAACATATCGACAGGTTGAACCTGTTTTATGCAATACTTGCCGCTTTCGCACAAAAATTTTGCGTCGCGTGCGAGCGTCTCGGGGTTGCACGAAACGTAGACAATCCGCTTTGGTTTCATTTTTAGTATCGTCGACAACGTAACTTCGTCAGCACCCTTGCGCGGCGGGTCAATAACAACAACGTCGGCGCGTTCACCCGCGCTGTACAGTTCTGCAACGGCTTTATCCGCCGCTCCGCAGAAAAAGCTCGCGTTTTCGATTCCATTGACCTCTGCATTTCTACGCGCGTCTGCGACTGCTTCCGGTACGATTTCGATTCCCAGCACCTGCTTTGCCTTTTGTGCAAGGAAGAGAGAGATAGTACCGATGCCGCAGTAAAGGTCAAAAACAGTTTCCTGGCCGCTTAGGGCGGCAAGGTCGAGAGCTGTTTGGTATAAAACCTCGGTCTGAATGCGGTTGACCTGATAAAAGCTGTGCGGTGAGATTTCAAACCGCAGGCCGCTGAGCGTATCAGCCAGCGTATCCGCGCCCCAAAGTGTGACGTTGTTTTTTCCTAAAATTAAGTTTGTTTTTTCCGTATTAATATTGTGAATGACGCTCACAAGACCGTCCACGCGCTTACGTAGGATTGATACAAGCTCGTCGGCGTGGTCAAGGCGCAACGCATTTGTGACAATTACCGCCATCATTTCTCCGGCGGAGTTTGCGCGTACAAAAACATGGCGTATCACGCCCTTGTGCGTTTTCTCGTCATACGGCGCGATTTGATATAAGCGCATGAATTCTTTTACCGCCTCGGTCACAGCGGAAAAGCCTTCCGCGCCTGTCAGGCAGTCGTTCACTGGCACAAGCGTATGCGAACGCGGCGCGAAAAAGCCCGTAACAGGCGCGCCGTCTTTGCCGCATCCAACCGGAAATTGCATTTTGTTGCGATATCGGTACGGAGCTTCCATCCCGACAGTATCGCCAACTCCTATCCCATAAAACCCGCCGATGCGTTCCAGTGCGTCACGCACCCGCTGCGTCTTTATCTTTAGTTGCTGATCGTAAGCAATGTGCATGAGATTGCACCCGCCGCAGCGTGCAAAGGCTCCGCATGCTGGAACAGCCCGTGCGGGAGAGGGGGTGAGAATCTGATTAATCCGTGCAAAGGCATAGGACTTATTCACTTTTACCACTTTCACATTCAAAACATCACCTGCAACAGCGTCCTTTACAAACACTGTAAAGCCATCTACTTTGCCGATTCCTTCTCCCTGTGTGCCCTGCGCCGTAATGGCGATGTCATATGATTCGTTTTTGCATACCGGACAGCCTGTATCCATTTGTTTCCTCCTGAAAAATTACACGGTTTTCTTTATTGTAACAGAATGAAAGAAAAGTTGCAACTTGAAATGGACAGACGGCTTGGAATATGATAAAATAAATTTAAAGTTTTTGGCAGGAAAGAGAGTGTAAACGCAAAATGAAGGCGAATTTTAAAACAAATGCCATGCGGATTTTAGAAAGTGAAGGGATACCGTTTACGGCGCACCATTATGAGAGCAAAGACGGAAAGATTGACGGCATATCCGTCGCGGAAAAGATGGGTCAGCCGGTCGAAACGGTTTATAAAACGCTTGTCACCATGTCGCCGCAGAAGGAATATTATGTATTTGTCATCCCTGTTGCAGAGGAGCTTGACCTGAAGGCCGCAGCGCGTGCCGTCGGCGCAAAGTCTGTTGAGATGATCAAGGTAGCGGACATCAACAAGGTGACGGGCTATATTCGCGGCGGGTGTAGTCCGGTTGGAATGAAGAAGCAGTATACAACGGTGATTGACAGCTCATGCTTATTGCTTGAACGGTTTTATGTCAGTGCGGGAAAAATCGGCTACCAGCTTGAGATTGCGCCGCGTGACCTAATTCGCGCTGTCGGCGCGGAAACAGCGGAGATTATTCATAAGGCGTAAGAGGAGGGTATGCGATGAAAACGATACAATGTTTACGGTGTAACGCGCACATGCGCCACGTGATGGATACGAAGTTTCAGCTTGGCCAGTCGGGCTGGCTCTTGGGCGATTGGCCGAATTTGCTCGCCGGTGCGCTGTAGGCTGCGGGCTATGTGTGCCCGA
>URQR01000213.1 GCA_900550065.1 uncultured Eubacteriales bacterium
CAAAAATTGCAATTGCAAGGCTTACAATAAAAAAGCACATACAAATAATCATAGGCGGATTCTTCACGGCGGTTTTTCTGTTTGGAATTATTTCGGGGGTTACAGGGTATAACGAAAATCTTCGCGATAACTTGATTACCAATGTAGTCATGATTGTTCCGTCCGCACTGCTCTTGTTAAACGGCATTAAAAATGGAAGAATGGCGGCGCGTGCATATCGTTACAACTCAATCTTTATGTGCGATGTCGATGGCACGGTGACAATCAATGAGCTTGCAAAGCAATCCGGAAAACCACCGTTCAAGGTACTTTCCGAACTTGAGAAACTTTTCGAAAAAGGGGTATTCTGTGAATGTACTTTGCAAAAGCAGGGATCGCCATGCGTTATTCTTTCGGGACGCGAGGGAAGCAAAACAGGCTTTGTCAACATTGTGTGTGAAAAATGCAACGGAACAACAAGAATCCGCGCCGGAAGCTCCGGCAAATGCGAGTATTGCGGAAATGCAATCTCAAGCCGAAATTCCGGTTGAATGTAAAATAACACATTAAAAGGAGGTATGAACAATGGGATTAGGAGGTTTTTTCAAAGATAAATTTGGGAAAAAGACCTGTGCGTTATGCGGGAATGAGTGCGGAGTGATGAGCCGCACAAAAATCAAAAACGGGGATTTTCTCTGCGATGGCTGCGGTGATAAATGTTCCAGATACATAAGGCTGAGCGAACTGACTTTAGACGAAATTAAAGGGCATATTGAATATATGAAACGACAGAACAAGCTTTTTGAAGAGGTCTACTCCAAAGAAGGAAAAAAGGAACTCTTTCCGTCTACACTTAAAGAGGCGGGCATTGAATTTTGCGATGATTTGGGAATGTTCAGAATTAAGTATAGAAGTTACACCGGCAGAGGTAAAATGAACGAGCTTTTCCGATATGACCAGGTGGCAAGCTATGAGGAATACTACGATGAATCGCCGGCAAGCGAACCGGGCAAGAATCCCGAATTTAAGGGCGGAGGTCTGAAAATCAAACTTTTGGGCGCAAATATGAACAATATAAACATGGACAACAAAAAGGGTTTGCGTCCGCATCCATACATCAAGCAGGAAATCAAGGTCTGCTTCAGCAAGAACAACAGAAGGGATGCCGAATATGCTCATAATGCAAAATGCCATTTTGATTATATTTTCGGCATTCACGACAGTTCAAAAGGATTGTTTGATTTTGGAATGAGCAAGGAAGAAAAAAGACAGCTTCAGGGAGCGGTTGGTATGGCGCAGACCTTCGGTACTGTATTTAAGGCAATGAAAAACGGAGAAGATTCTATTACGGACGAAGAAAAAGCGAAATTAGAGAAAAATATCAACGCTGTGGAGGACGCAAATACTGGCGGAATGGCGGTTTATACAAGGCGTGCAGACGAAGCAGAGGCAAAATTATCGTAAATTTAATGTTTAGGAGGACGTATCAATGAAAAAATTATTAGCGCTTATTTTAGCGTTTGTATGTGTAATATCCCTTGCTGCCTGTGGCGGCAAAACAGATAACAATGATAAAACCGACACACAGGTGACATCGGATTCAAAACAAACACCGGAGCCTACACAAAAGGCAGTTTCCGAGCCGCTGAACCCCACCCCCGGCTCTGTAACTATTGGTGATGTTACACTGACAGCAGAACTTGTCAATCTTGATGAGCCGATGCAGGTTTCAAGCCAATCAAAACCGTGTATGGCGGTATCAGGCGATACCGTTTATATCGGAAACGGCGATAAAATTATCAAAAAATATACGCTTGCAGACAATGCCCTGACCTTAGAAAAAGAAATGAATATTTCCAATTCAACCGGGATTGCCGTTGACGGAAAAGGTCAGCTCTATGCAGACGGAGGCGTGTTCGCAGCGAAAATATATGACGGCGAAGGAAATCAGATAGGCGAAGCGGCAGAAAGCGGAAATATCAGTGTTTCGCAGACAGAGGATTTTGCTTTGACCTATTTTACGGGACGTGACGCTATCACAAAAATTTCCGGGGGTACAGCAACACCGTGGGTAATTTCCGGACTCAAATCAAACGACCCCGCGCAGATAAAAGGGCCGTTCACCAAAGTCGCAGCGATTGAGGTGGTAGGAAATCATGCTCTTGTGGCGGGTTCAATCGAAAATGAACAGAAACTTGTTGCGTTTGATACTGCCGGAAACGAAATAGCAAGAAGCAGCGAGAAATTATTTGGTAATGGTATTAGCGCTATGACGGAAACGGAAAATGGATATATGACCGCCTCTGTTTCCACAATCCATCTTATCAAAAACGACGGAACTTTTATTGGAAAAAGCGATTCAACAAAATCACTGTTCGGTGTAGAAGAGGCTGTTTGGCTGAAAAAATTCGTTCCTATGGAAGACGGTTCTGTGCTGGCGCTTTGCGGCGCAAAAAGAGCAGATGACACTGCCGAGGCACTATTATACAGAATCAAGGGATTTTGATGCGGAGGTGAAGCAATATGAAGAAAATTGCGGCGATTTTGGCTTTGTTTGCTTTGTTAGTGAATACTACTGCTTTTGCAGAGCCTGATGTATTAAAATCATCGGACGGAGATTATGAATATACTGCTGCCGGCGTTATAACGTCATATTACGGCGGAGAAAATGCTGTTGTACCTGCTGAAATTGACGGAACAAAAATCAAAGAAATTGGCGTAATGGCGTTTTTCGACATTGGAATTTCTTCAGTATATATAGAAGAAGGAATTGAGGAAATCAATACAAACGCTTTTGAGGGCTGCACTGCCGCATATGTCGATATTCCCGCAAGCGTGACTTCCATAGGCGAACATGCCTTTGCAAACTGCTCCGAACTTTCAGTAGTTACGTTAAACTCAGAACAGGTTAAATTTGATTATAATGTGTTTATAGGCACGGGTTATATACGGTTTGATATTCCGTGTACGGTAAGTGAAGACGTTATGCGAGAAAAAATATCCAATGCGAAAGGCGACAATAATTTCGACTTTGGAAAAATTCATTCCTCGCTTGTGGAAAGTATGACCGAAAAGGATATTTTCGGTGAAAATATGATTTACTGCGAAGATTGCGGCTTTAAGGGAAGCAAGTACTTAGAGGACGTTTCTCTGCCGTTTGAAGACGTGAATAATGATGCGTGGTACTATCCGTATGTACAGACGGC
>URQR01000214.1 GCA_900550065.1 uncultured Eubacteriales bacterium
TGTTAAAAATCTTATCTAAACAGGCTTGGTAATAGCGGGCGTCGCTCGCCAGCAGCCCCTTATAATAAATCTGGAATGCGCCCGCGTCAAGGTGCTGATGGTTTGTAAACCACCACTCGTTTACTTTCATTTCCGCCACAACCGTAGAAGCGTCTATTCCTTCTTCCCAGCCGGTGCGCGCAATCACCGCGCCCTTCGGCGAGGGGAAATACTTCGTAAGCGGCAGCTCCGCCACACTCTTTCCCACAAAATCCGGGTCGTTTAACAGCAAAATTTCCGCGCTGGAAATCGTCTGGTTCGCCTTCGGCGTATGCGGCTCCATTCCGGGAAGCTGCCGCATCGCCTCCCATTTTAGGTACGGGTCGTGATAATAATTGGCAATATGCAGCATTGGGCGGACATATTCGGTGTAGAACTGCCCTTTTACCATATTGCGGTCGTTATTGTCGTCGCCGTCGCGTAAAATTGCCCCGTCCGGGCGGCGGGCATACAGCCCCCAATACATAACAAACTGCTGGTCGTCGCCGTACACGTTCGGCACACCGACTTTATCCATAATCCAAGTCGAAAGCGCCTCCCACTGTACGCGGTAGTGCGTATAGTGGCTGCCCTGACTAAAATGATGCGCCCGGTACATCAGCTTGCGCGGCTCAATAAATTCGGAAAAAAAACGCCCCGCTACAAGCGTGTAAATGTCCGGGTATTCATCGTACATCGCGATACCGGCGCACATTAAATCGCGCAGCACCTGCCCCTCCGGGCCGTGCCCGACAACGGCGCGCTGCTTTACCGGCGGCCAGCCGACCTCTAACATTGCAGCCAGCTCAATCGTCTTGTTGTAAAAAGCCTCCCTATCCGCTGCGCTGAGCAAATCGTAACACCAGTCGTACACCTCGGCAATCGTAAAAACCGTCTGCCCAATGGTATTGTAGCTATAGCCATCAACGGCAAAGTAAATTCCATTCACACACGCGCGCATCAGCTCTGCCGCGCGCTGGCCATATTGCTCCCCGCCGCCGAGCGCATACGCAAGCGCAAGACTTTCAATAATCGCCATCATTTCCGAGTCGAAATTCGTCCCCTGATAGGCGTCTCCAAACTTCACGCCGCCGTCATAGGCGATGTTATTCTCGTGAACGCGCTTTGCAGCGGCGTTTTGCGGCTTTTTCATATTTTCCAATATCCGCGGGATATCCGCTTTTGTAAAGTAAACGCGCGGATGCCCCTTGGGCGGGAAAACCGGCGGCATGGGGAACAGCTTATCATAATCTTTTGTCACTTCTCATCCCTCCGGACTGTATTTTAACCCCGTTAGAAATTTACACGCATTATTCAAACCGGATTGAAATAATTTTCGGTTGGTCTTCTGCTGCAACCAGTCCCGACTGCGGGTCGGGAACCGGCGTTTCTTCCACAATCTTGTCCACAACCTCTATGCCTTCCGTTACCTTGCCAAACGCCGCATACAGCCCGTCTAAGTGCGGCGCAGCCTCTTGCATGATAAAGAACTGGCTCGACGCGGAATCCATTGCATTGCTGCGCGCCATAGACAGCACGCCGCGCTCATGCTTTAAGTTGTTTTCCACGCCGTTTGCTAAAAATTCACCCTTTATTTTATCCGGCGAACCGCCCGACCCATTGCCTTTCGGGTCGCCGCCCTGTATCATAAACCCTTCGATAATCCGGTGAAACGTCAGCCCGTCATAGAACCCTTCACTCACAAGCTTCTGGAAATTTGCGACTGTAATCGGCGCAACGTCGGGATACAGCTCTGCCTTAATCGTTCCCTTTTCCGTCTCAATTACCACATTGACCTTGTCCGGGTCGGGCGACGCAGCCGGTGTTGGCGTAGGGGTCGGCGTCGGGGTGCTTGTCGGCGTTGGGGCAGTGTTTCCGCACGCGCAGAGCGTAAGCAGCAGCATACCTGCTAAAACCACACATAAAATCCGTTTTTTCATTTTTCTTTTCCTCCCATGTGATTGATATAAAACTTATTTTTATTCTTCTACGTTCTCATCTTTGCCAAACTTCTTTTCCAGCGAAGACACGGCGGTCTCGACTTCTCTTTCCGACACGGTCGTCATAAACGATCGGGTACAGGAGGCCGCCATCTTGTAATACTCGAGCGCTTTTTCGTCATTACCGAGCGCCTGCTCGGCTTGCCCGGCATGGTAGAAAATTTCAACGCCTTTATTGCCCGCCCCAATGCTTTTGTCGGACAATTCCTTCGCGCGCTGCAAGTCGCCGTTTTGCAGGCACAAAATAATGACATTGTCAATAATAATCTTGTCGTCCGAGTTGTACTCGTACGCCTCCTCGCAAAACGCCTGCGCGTCCGGCGCGTTCGACAGGATTTTATAATATCCCAATGCGCCATAGACGCTCGAATTTTTGTACCCCTCAAACACCATCTCCATCAGGCGCGTCGCCTCTGCAAAGTCGCCCTGCTTATACCGCACAAGAGACAGAATCTGGCGTGCTTGCAGCTTTTCAGCCTGCTTGAGCTTTTGGTTGAGCAGCACGTAGTTTAAAACCTTTGCCGCCTCCTCCGCGTGCCCGCAGCGCAGCAAAATATACGCGTACGCCGTCGAGTTCGCCGTGCGCGCACGGCTCGACTCATGCGCCTTTTTTAACAGTGCGAGCGCCTTTGTGTTGTTCCCCTTTGCGTACTCGCTCTGCCCGCGCATCGACTGCAGGTTCGGCCACTGCCAGTAGAGCACCAAAAGCAGTATCACCACCGTAGCGCCGAGCGCAACGAGGTAGTTGCCCATAGTAAGCAAAAACCCCACGACCGCCACCGCCGCAACAAACAAAATCAGCGGCACTGAAACCCGTTTTTTCTTTTGCATGTACATAACCACCCTTATCGTATAATTGCCTTCTTCAAATTTCAATCGGAATCATTTGATTGAAATTGATCTCCCCTAAAATTAACCTTAAAACTGCGCATTGCCGGCCGTACGCGGGTATGGAATTACGTCGCGGATATTGCCCATCCCGGTAATATACATCACCGCGCGCTCAAACCCGAGCCCGAACCCGGCGTGGCGCGTACTGCCATAGCGGCGCAAATCGAGGTACCAGCCATAGTCGCGCTCGTCAAGGCCCAGTTCGCGCATCCTTTGCGTCAGAAGGCCGAGCCGCTCCTCGCGCTGGCTCCCGCC
>URQR01000215.1 GCA_900550065.1 uncultured Eubacteriales bacterium
TATAATAACGTCTTTGTTCTCGCTGTCCTTGTCAATGACTGTCGGACCTGACTCGCCCTTTGGCCGGCGAATCACTGTGCCGCCCGCAAAATATTGTGACGTATTGCTGCTGTTCAAAAACATGTTTGTACGGTCTGAATACGCCAATGTCGATTTTCCAAGTACATTTTCCCCCAAAGTGATGTTGTCCTGTACAACATATATACTCTGATAGTTAGAGTTCCAAGTCATATCGTCTACATAGTACGCCGCCCCCGGAAGCCCGTCGCTGCCGTATACCCAAGCATTCGCTTTCTTTAATCCCGTCGACGCGGCTACATCCGGCTTAACGCTCGTATAAGCAAAGTCTGCGTTCAGCGTCAAATTCTTGACCTTATCCGCAGAATCTATCTCGCCGCTCACTGCATCATCCCATACAATAACCGGAATGAGATTCTCATTGTAGTTGCCGCCCAACGTATAAATCTGGATCTCTTCACCAGCCTCAAAGTGGCGGAACACCATCGTCTGGCTGGAGGTTCGGTTCGCAATAGGCGAAATTATCTTATCGCTATATTTTCCCGTTTTAGAGTCAAGCGCTCTTGTCCTGTCTATCACATTTTTCGGTGTAATCCTATCGCCGATGCGGTACACGCCATTTATCGTGCTGCCATATTGATTCCGGTAAAAGCCGAGCGGCGCCTCGTCAAAGCCGATAGAAATATCCTGTGTAAGCGCTTCTAACTCAGAAAGACCCCCCGTAAAGTTCTCATTCGCATTGACGATTGCATCGGAATAATTTTTATATGTATTCGATACCGTCTTCCAGCCGCGCTCCTTTGTATGGTTCGTCGAAACATTACCCGCCTGGGAAGCAAGATATATCGTTCCGGCTTTGCTTGCTGTAACAGTAAAGTACAGATTGTCGCCCATATGGTATGCTTTTACCGCCGCGTCGCCCGACCGGTTGGAGTCGTTAAGCGGCAGCGCTATGTGCGTCGCACCCTTGACAAACTTCCCTGCAAAGGCAAGTGCATGCTGTGGATACCGGTCGGAAAAGAGCGGCACACGCGCACTGAGCGCGCTCGGATTCACCGCAATACTTCCGCTGGTTTTAAGTTCCGGCGCAAGCGTAAGCGTGATATTTCCATCGTCGTAGCCATACGCCTTGTCAAACTGTCCGATATGAATTGTATAAACGTTTCTGTACGTTTTTGCATCCGCCTGTCGGGTAGAAATCACCTTAACCGTATCGCCGACCTCTGCATCTACACTCTTTGTCCCCTTCGTCATATTGTAGAGCACGAACGACATATCCATTTCCGGATAGGCTGCGTCCGTGTCTGTTAAGCTTGCGCTTGTGTCATACTGCTTTTTTACTTCAAACTTTGTTGCACTCTGGTTTGCAAAAAGCTTGATAGAAAGCTCCGTTGTCTCCGACTTCTGGTGGTATCCTTCCACGAGCACCTTCGCTTCATTTTTGACGCTTATCGGCGAGCTCGGCGTATAATAGCAAATTGCATCCGGCGCTGCTAATTCGCTCTCAAACTGCGGCGCTGTAAAATTAACCGTGTAGGTCTGTTTCGTCACACCGTCCGCCGCCGTTACTGTAAGTTTCGCCGTTGCGCTGCCTTTGGTAAAATCGACAGCCTCCGGCTTTTCAACCGTCCCTGTTCCCTTCGCTTCCAGCGTGACAAACGCCGCGCCGTGCCCTACGTTGACATCATATGTCTTGGTCGCAGAGTCAAAGTTCGCCACACTGACCGCATCGCCCTCACCATTTATTTTGTAAGCAAGTGAATTCAGCTCCGCGCGCGTGTCAGCACGGTCATTCCATTTTATCAGAAATGTACCAAAAATACCCGCTTTCGCCGGCGTAGGCAGCTCGACAAGCTGTCCTTCCGTGAAGGAACGCTTATAGACAAAAAGCGTATTAGAGACATCTACTCCACCATCTTCGCCGTTTGTGCCCATAAATACACGTTCATGCGTATAAGTAAGCGGCATATCCGCCGTACTGTCCATCCACACCGACCCAGCAGCCTTAGCAATCTGCTGTAAATTCATCCACGAATATTCCACATCGTTAATCAGCGTAAGCGGATAATTTTTATTAGATGCTAAAAATGCCTCGCTGCCAACCCTGCCGGATACTTTACCAAACAGAGTTGATTTCGTCAAATCCTGTGTAATCTTTTCCCACTCGCCCTGACTTTCCATACCCGGCGCGTTGGCAAACGCCACAAAATAAATCGTGCCGTCACCATCGGGGTAGAACGACGTCATCGTAGCGTATTTACCGGCGTCATCCGGCGTCAGCCAAAAATTATATAAATTTGTATATTCATCAACATTAACTTCAGCCGGTGTCTTTTTAAGGCCTCTTTGCAATGGGTAATATGGCATCCGAATTTGGCTCGCGCCGATAAAATTACGCGACAAATTCACCATTCCCATCCCATCATGGTCGGAAAAGTTCTTTGACGTACCTAAAACACCCGCATCTTCGTACTCAATAACACGATTAAAAGTACGGTTTTCCTTCGTGACCTTAACAATCTCATCTTGTAGTGCCTGTTCGACCACAGGAATAAAATTATTTACTCCCTCTGTCTGCATCTGCGCATCTGTGTAGAGCTTATGCGGCTGCGCATAAGCCGGAAACCGCGCCAGACCCGTGTCGGTTTTGTAGTAGCTGTCTTTGTTTGCATAATAGTCCGCAACAAAGGCATCCCCCTGCGCATTGTCATATTCGTCAAAGCTAAACGCATATGCGCCAACTGTTGAGAATAGTATCAATGCAGCAACCAATACACTAAGTAGTTTTTTACTTTTTTTGTGCATGTCCTCTCCCCCTTATTTTGTACTTTTTACAATACAGGCCAAAAGCCCACTTATGCTTTTATTATAAAGAAATAACTCTGTCAACTCAAGTAAATATTTAGTTACTTATAAAGAAAGATAATATTATACACAAAAAATAATATATATTACACATTAAAACTGTGTATTTGTACAATCTTCTACTTTCATTTTATGCACTTTGTACTTTTAACATTTCGTATCAAAGCGTATGTTATGGAAAAATAACAGATAAAAGTAATTATTTAATATACTAATTATTCAGTATCGCTTTTCGGTAACAAAAAAAACGGCTGCATTTGCAGCCGTTTTTTATT
>URQR01000216.1 GCA_900550065.1 uncultured Eubacteriales bacterium
GCTTGACAGGTTAGAAAAGTTTTTAGCGATGTAAGCTCATGTATATCAATATAGATCAAGGCGCAAATTGTCTGCGCCTTGATTTTTTATGTATATTTTTTAGAAAAATCACAAAAAATACTTGACAGATTACGAAAAAAGGTGTATTATATTTATCGTGCCTTGAAGATATTGCGGAATTGTGTAAAGGTAGCACAAGCGACTCTGACTCGCTTTGTCTGGGTTCGAATCCTAGTTCCGCAACCAAAAAAAGAAGTAAGCATTGGCTTACTTCTTTTTTGTTTTTTAATTATACAGACTCATAAGTCCTCGCCAAGTAAAAGCAGTTTCACTTTTTCATCCATTTCTTCTTTTGCCAGCCCTTCTTTAATTAAGGGTTGTATCGCTTCACGGCTCTCGCGCATATGGGGCAGCGTCGCCGCGAGCCGCCTTGCATCTTTCGCTCTATCACATTTGAGATATAAAAAACAAAGAACTGCGCGCATTGTCGCCTTCTGTTTCTCGTTGATGGAGAGCGGAAGCCCCTTCTCTATGAACACAATCGCTTCCTCTGTATTCCCCTGTAATGCTAAAACACCTGCTAACCCAAGCATCATTCCCGGCTTGTTGGGATAAAGCAGTAGCGCATCCCTGTAAACCTTTTCCGCCGCATGGTAATCCCCTGCCCGTTGCAGCGCATTCGCCGTTTTATGGATGTTGTAACGCGTTTCCTCTGCGCGAATCGTATCCATGCCAACCAGAACATCAATGCTCGTTTCAAATATATTTGCAAGCGCAGGCAGAAATGTAATATCCGGATAGCTTTCATTACGCTCCCACTTTGAAACACTTTGCGGCGTAATATTAAGATATTCAGCAACATCTTCCTGTGTTAAATTCTTAAGAATCCGATATTTCTTTAAATTTTCCGCTAAAAACAACATAACGCGCCTCCCCTGTCTTTCTTATATTTAGATTATAAACAAAGAAAGAGCATAATACAATAACGCACTCGTTGTTCGCAGCTCAACCAAAAAATAAGGATAATAAAAAAATCCCGCAGAATGCGGGATTTTTTGCTCAATTAGATTAGCTCCAAAACAGCCATCTCAGCCGTGTCGCCGCGTCTGGGCCCAATTCTTACGATTCTCGTATAACCGCCGTTACGGTCGGCATATTTCGGCGCAATCTCGCTAAAGAGCTTCGCTACAACGTCTTCACGCGTAATATACGCAAGCGCCTGACGTCTCGAGTGCAGCGTGTTCTCTTTCCCGAGTGAAATCATCTTTTCCGCCATGCTCCTCGTTTCCTTCGCACGCGTCACCGTTGTTTCGATACGGCCCGTGTCGAGAAAGCTCGTCACGAGGTTCCGAAGCATTGCTATTCTTTGGTCGGTCGGACGACCTAATTTTCTTGTACCCGGCATAACCAAACCTCCTTTGAATCAAAATACCGTATTTTTACGTCCTATGCTCAGTCGTCTTCCTTATGAAGCGAAAGGTTTAAGGACTCTAACTTGTGAATAACTTCCTCTAATGACTTGCGGCCGAGGTTGCGGACCTTCATCATGTCCTCCTCCGTCTTGTTCGCGAGGTCTTCTACCGTGTTGATACCTGCGCGCTTCAAGCAGTTGTAGGAACGAACGGACAAATCCAGCTCCTCTATCGTCATTTCGAGTACTTTTTCTTTCTTGCTCTCTTCCTTTTCAACCATGATTTCAACGTTCTTTGCGTTGTCGGACAGGTCGATAAACCTCAATCGTCAGCCTGTCGTAGTCATACGCCGCACCGACGCGCGCCGGTTCAACCTTGTAGTTGACTTTCTTCACCGGCGTATAAATCGAGTCGACCGGAATTACGCCAATAATCTGCTGTACTGCGCTTTCGCGGTTCTTCTCAGCAGACACATAGCCTCTCCCCTTCGACATTGAAAGCTCAATATAGAGCTTTGCGTCCTCGCCAAGTGTTGCAATATATAAATCAGGGTTTAAAATCTCAATATCCGCATCCGTTTTGATGTCGCCAGCTGTAACCACACACGGGCCCTGCGCGTCAATATAGACCGACTTTGGCTCGTCGCTGTGAATTTTCGCCGCAATACCCTTGATATTGAGCACAAGCTCCGTAACATCCTCTTTCACGCCGGGAATTACGGAAAACTCGTGAAGCACGCCGTCAATTTTAATCGAATTGACCGCCGCACCGGGAAGAGAAGATAACAATATTCTTCTAAGAGAATTGCCGAGGGTTGTTCCATACCCGCGCTCTAAAGGCTCTACGACAAATTTACCGTAGTGGTCCTCTTCACGCATCTCTATACATTCCACTCTGGGTTTTTCCATCTCTATCATGCAATTTCCCTCCTTGCCCTGTCGGGCCAAAATACCCTACTCCAATCAATTACCGTTCTAAATATAAAACTAAAACGATTATTTGGAGTACAACTCGACGATTAAATGCTCCTCAATCGGCAGGTCGATGTCTTCCCTCTTTGCAAGAGTAACGACCTTCGCCTCGAGCGCGTCGCGGTTGAGTTCGAGCCAGCCAGGGATTAGCTTCGAGTCTGTAATTTCCAGAACTTCTTTGATTTTTGCACTGCTCTTCGACTTATCACGAATCGAAACAATGTCGCCGGGCGCTACAAGATAGGAAGGAATATCAACTCTCTTACCGTTTACGTTAAAGTGGCCGTGCAGCACGAGCTGTCTTGCCTCCGCTCTGGAGGTACCAAAGCCCAAACGGTAAATTACGTTGTCTAATCTGCTCTCTAAGATTGTAAGCAGGTTTTCACCCGTTACACCCTTCATTTTGTTTGCCATATCAAAATACTTTCTGAACTGGCTCTCCAAAATGCCGTAGTATCTCTTTGTCTTCTGCTTCTCACGCATCTGTAAGCCATACTCGGACATCTTACGTCTGCTCTGTCCGTGCTGACCAGGCGTACCTCTTTTTACCGAGCACTTATCTGTATAGCATCTCTGGCCTTTTAAGAAAAGCTTCTGCCCCTCTCTGCGGCAGAGACGGCACACTGCACCAGTATATCTTGCCATGTATTGTCTACACCTCCGTTAATCATTTCGCCGAAAGCCAAGCCTTCGGCCCTATCGTTTCATCAAACACTTTGCAAATTCGCACAAAGCAGTCAATCACACACGTCTTCTCTTCGGCGGACG
>URQR01000217.1 GCA_900550065.1 uncultured Eubacteriales bacterium
ACAAGGATGTGAAAGCGAAAAAGAAGATGAGCTTTAAGCTTATCCCACAGACGAGTTATTTTACAATTGCGTCGTTTTGTATCGTAAAAGGTACGGATGCCATTGTGTTTGGAGAGGACGGCAGCGTGAGCGAAACGCCTGTGTTTGACGAGACGGTCATCTACCCGACGCCGAAGGTATTGCCTGAAAGCGGCGTTCACCCGCGGGTTTATTTTAAAAAAGAAGATATCCCGCAGATAAAGAAAAACATGGAGCTGGAGGAAAACGCGACGGCGCTTGACCTTCACCGGCGTAACCTTGCAAAGGACATCGACGGAGTGCTGCCTGCCGCTTCCGGTGCAACCAATTATACCGCTGCGCCGCTCGGTGTGATTGAAAGCTATGCGTTTGAATACGCAATGAACGGTACGAAGGAATACGGCCAAAAGGCTGTAGACGCAATGTGCAATTATGTGGACACAGCAGTGTTTGACACGACAAATGGCAATGCGTACAACAATTGGGGCCAGATGGAGTACACGATTGGCCTCGTCTACGATTGGTGCAATGACCTGCTTACGGACGACATAAAGGTAAAATTTCGCGATGCGGTTGTAAAATATACCGCCGCAAAGGTGGGCTACCCGCCGTCTAATCCTGCTGTGACGGGACATGGAACAGAGGGACCGGTGCTCCGCGACTTGCTTGTGCCGGCAATCGCGATGTACGACGACTACCCCAGCCTGTATTTGAATGCAGCAGGCAAGATATGTGCGGAATATGCGCCCGTCAAGGAGTTTCTCTACGGCGCGGGCGCGGGGTCCTTGCAGGGCGACCACTATACCTACTATCGCGACACGTGGGCGGTCAACACGCTGTGGCTGATGGATAAGCTTGGCCTTGCCAATGTTTTCGGGGAAAACCAGCAGTATGAAACATATTGGTATTTGTATGCGCGCAGGGGCGACGGCTCCACGCTGCGCGACGGCGACACACATCAGAACAATACGGTAGGCGGTTCGTATTTTTCATATACGCGCCTTGAAATGTATCTTGCAAACTATTATAAAGACCCTTATCTGAAATGGGAGTTTTTGCGGCAGAAAAATTTGGAAGGTACACTTTCAGATATATCGTCCAATTTTTCAACGGACTGTGTGGAACGGCTGATTGTAAACGACGGAACGGTGCAAGCAAAAGATCCGTCGACACTTCCGCTGTCGCGGTATTTTGCCTCCCCGAAGGGGGCCTATATTGCACGGACGGGCTGGAAAGACGGGGTGGATTCGCCTGCGGTTGTAGCGGAAATGAAGGTAGGGGAATATTGGACCTCGAACCATCAGCACCTTGACGCAGGCGCATTTCAGATTTATTATAAGGGCGCGCTGGCGACTGACGCGGGCTATTACCAAGCCTCCTTTTCGGGCGAGGGGACGAGCGACTATAATTCGTCGCACTGGAAAAACTACGCGACGAGAACGGTCGCGCATAACTCTATTTTAATCCAAGACCCTAACGAAGCACAGCCGAGCGGCTATGTCAACGACGGCGGGCAGCGGCTGATCAATGACAGGAACGAGTGTAAGTCGCTCGATTCGCTTAAAAAGGAGTTTAAAACGGGCAGTGTGCTCGCGCACGAGCATGGCCCTGACGAATATACGCCGAATTACACCTATTTGAAGGGCGATATCACAGACGCGTATTCGGACAAAGCCGCCGAGGTTTTGCGCAGTTTTATGTTCCTGAACCTAAAGGACGACGAACAGCCGGCCGCTATGGTCGTGTTCGACAAGGTGACGGCGTCAGAGGCGGAGCTGAAAAAATCGTTTGTATTAAACAGCGTTTCCGCGCCGGAAATAAACGGGACGAGAACCGTTGTCAAAGACACGAGAGCGTTTAACGACATCAGCCGCTACAACGGCAGGCTGACCTGCGATACACTGCTGCCCGCTGCCGGTAATGTGGAAATCACGGCATATAACGGAATGGATAAATACGCATATACAGGTTCTGTCGCTTCGTATGCAACTGCGTCCGACAACACGGAGGGCGGCGGAAGCAGAACGGAAATCTCGCCAAAGGCAGCGTCTGAAACCGACTATATGCTTCATGTGCTGCAAATCGGCGACGCGGACGGTGCGGACGCGCCGGAAACGGCCTTGATTGAAACTGCAACCCACGCGGGCGCAGTTGTAGCGGATAAAGCGGTACTGTTTTCAAAGAGCCGCGAACGGACTGCGGACGAGGTTGCGTTTACCTTCAGCGGTGAGGGCGAGTTTGAAATTATAGTGGCGGACCTTCGGGCAGGAACATGGTCGGTATCGAAAGATGGCGCGTACGTTTGCGATGCGGCGGCAACGACAGACGGCGGCGTAATTTCTTTTAATGGCGCTGCGGGCGCGTATACGCTCACCTATAAAAATGCGGACGAAACACGCTATTATATTTCCCGCGTGCCGGAACAGACAGACCGTATTGGCATACGGGTCAACAAGCAGTTTATCTATACCGACGTTGATCCAATCATTGAAAACGACAGAACGTTGGTGCCGATGCGTGCAATTTTTGAGGCAATTGGAGCGGAGGTTTCGTATGACGACGCGACCGCAACCGCTACAGGCGTAAAGGCAAACCGTACCGTCACGATTACGGATGGTTCGACTACGGCGTATGTAAACGGTGAAGCGGTCACGCTTGACGTACCGGCGAAAATCGTTGACGACAGATTTTTAGTGCCGATTCGGTTTATCTCGGAAAATCTTGGCTGTCGTGTTACGTGGGACGACGACGCGAAGATTGTAGGGATACACTATACAAAGACGTCGGCGCAACATCTTCGGGAAAATCAGCTTTTGTTTGTCGACGTTGTGCAAAGCGGCGATGACGGCAACGGGAATTCAATTGAAAATGCAGTCGACGGATATGTCGAGACGCGGTGGGCGCCGGCGGGCGACGACTATAAGTCTGCGTGGGGCGTGTTCGACCTCGGACAGTCTTACAGTATAGATAAGCTTTACCTTGCGTATCTCTATGGCTCTTCGAGAGTGTATAAATTTGCCATTGAAGTTTCCGAGGATGGAGAAACGTATACAAGGGTGCTGACGACACAGAGCTCGGGAAAAACGGATGATTTTGAAGAATTTGACCTCG
>URQR01000218.1 GCA_900550065.1 uncultured Eubacteriales bacterium
AGCTCCTCCGCTTCCGCCTCAGCGCTGCTGATTGCCATTTTCAGCTTAGTAATTTCCACTACGTCATTCGACTTCTGGACAACCGTTTTTGCAGTCTTTTCTACATTGTTTATAATTTTTTCAATAATATCCATTTATTCCGCCTCCCAATTGTATTTGCACATATACCATGCTATTTTATTATTACCCACAATAATCCGCGCTTAAACCATAAACCGACAAATTTCTATGCGCGTGGGTGCGCCTTTTGATAGACCTCTTTGATCCTGCTTTTCAGCAGCTGGGAGTAAACCTGCGTGGAGGATATGTCGCTGTGCCCAAGCATTTCCTGTATCGACTTTAGGTCCGCGCCGTTTTCCAGCAAATGGGCCGCAAACGAATGGCGCAGCGTGTGCGGCGTAAGCTCGCCTTTGATACCGGCCTGTGCCTTGTACTGCTTAACAATCTTCCAAAAGCCCTGCCGTGTGAGACGGCGACCGTTACAGTTAACAAACAGCGCCTTCTCCTGTTCGTCACGAATCAGCAGCCCGCGCGCGTTTTCTATGTACGCCATGCATGCGCTAAGCGCAATGCTTCCAAGCGGAATCACCCGCTCTCGTCCGCTGTGGCATTTTATAAATCCCATCGAAACGTTTAAATCCTCCACATCGAGCAAAATCAGCTCGCTGACGCGGATACCCGTCGCATATAGAAGCTCAAGCATCGCCTTGTCGCGGTAGCCTTTGCGGTCAATACACTTCGGCTGCTCTAAAAGCCGTTCAACCTCCTGTGTGGACAAAATCTGCGGCAGCTTTTTTTCCACCTTCGGCGTTTCAAGCCCGAGCGTCGGGTCGGCCGTAATCTGCCCATTGCGGTTTAGATACCCATAAAACGAACGGAGCGAGGCCAAGTGGCGCGATATCGTGGACGTGGCCTTCCCCTGCTTTTGCAGCGCAAGGAGGTAGGTCAAAATAACCGTCTTGTTCGTTTTCTGAATATCCTTAATATTTCTGCCCTCTAAATATGCTATGTACTGTTCCACATCCCGCCGGTAAGACGACAATGTGTTTTCCGTAAGGTGGCGCTCTTCGTCGAGGTACCTTACGAACTCCTCCTGATAAGCGTTCAACATATCAATGCGTTCCCTTCTGACTACTCTCTTAATTCTATTTTACATAATTTTTTACGGCTTGTATAGCCTTTTTGTGATAATTCGTCAAAAAATTTTTACATGCAGAACCAGTAATTTCAAGCCTTTCCTATAATTGTGCCGCCTACAGCCCCAGAATCCAAATCAGCAGGTATGGAGCGATATAACTTTCAATTAGCGAGCATACGACAAGGCCGCCGAACACAAGCGAGCAGAACACGCAATAGGAAACAAAGCGGCGCCGCTTGTCGGCCCTGTCGCCGTTGCGCGGTGCGTACAAAGCCTGATTGATTGCCGCCACGCACAGCATCTCCATCAGCACAAATGTCAAAACCATCTGCGGCAGTATCCCGGCCGCCGCCGCGAGCAGTCCTGTCCCGGCATAGAGCGTCACAAGCGACGCGATACTAAAGCCGCACGCAAACCCCTTGAGCGCCAAAAGAAGCGGCGCAACCGGCACGCCGATTTTACTGCACCCGCACAGCCAAAGAAAAAACGCGATTTGCAGCATATTCATCAGCGACGACAAAAACACCGCGCCGCCCTGTGCCTCCCTAAGCGCGCCAAAGTTGCCCAGACTCTGCAAAAGCTCGCCGCTCTGTGCGTCCGACAGAAAGATACAGTACAGACTCCCCGCGCAAATTCCAATCATCAAAAAAACAGTGCACACCGTCAATAGCACCCGGTTGTTGCGGATATATGTGCTAAACACACCGGGCAGAGTTTTCCCAAGACGCAAAAGACCCCCTCCATTCCATACAGTAAATCTGTATGCCAAAAGGGGGTCAAACATTCGTTTTACATAAAACTTTTTGCGCCTATTTTTTCGCCATCGCCTTCGTCTTTTCGGTACACGCCGCCATCGCCTCTATGACACTGCTGCGAAAGCCCTGCTTTTCCAGCACTGCCACCGCGTCAATCGTCGTGCCGCCCGGCGAGCAGACATCATCTTTGAGTGCGCCCGGATGCTTGCCGGTCTCGAGTACCATCTTCGCACTGCCGACAACGCCCTGCGCCGCCATCCGGTAAGCCACATCTCGCGGCATGCCGTACTTAACGCCCGCATCTGCCAGCGCCTCGATGAACATATAGATGTATGCCGGTGCACTGGAACTGATACATACAACCGCATTCATCATATATTCCGGAACGATCTCCATCATACCAAAAGATTCAAAGAAATTGCTGATCATCTGCTTTTCTGTCTCTTCAAACAGCTTCTTGTCGTAGCAGACACCTGTCATACCCTCGCCGATCAGTGCCGGCGTGTTCGGCATCGCACGCACGATACGGCGGTCACCGCCCAGCTTCTCGTTGACACTGTCAATCGTGATACCCGGTGCAATCGAAATAATAATATTTTCTTTCGTTACATGGTCCTTGATATCTGCCAGTACATTGTCATAAAACTGCGGTTTTATAGCTAATACGATATATTTTGCATTTTCCGCACAATCCTGGTTTGTGTCAACCGCCTTAACACCTGTCTCTTTCTCTATCTGTGCCACTCTCCGGCGGTTCAGATCCGTAAAAGTGATGTCTTCCGTTTTATATTTGTTCAGCAGGCTTCGCATGATTGCATAGCCGATATTTCCCATTCCGATAAAACCAATTTTCGCCATAATCTTTGTCTCCCTCCATCTGCCATCCGACACTTCCCTGCCGGATGATCCTCCATTTGTTGTCTGACTGCAGCTGCTCTTTCCAACAGCCACATCTGGCTTTTTATTCAGCATCTTGATAACGGTTCAATCTTCTTACCATTACGCCACAATAAATGCATGAAGCTGCTAAATAATCACTATTTTTCAACTCTATCATGCTATAATACTCGTCTTTTGGACAGTTTGCAAGCAAAATTTCTCTGCCTGCCTTCACGCTCACGACCCTTTATTTTACCCTGCTCATGCAAATTTTCAGTCTGTCCGAAAAACAAAGTTTCCGTTTTCCGCTTCATGAAAAAAACCTGTATTTTTCTGTATTT
>URQR01000219.1 GCA_900550065.1 uncultured Eubacteriales bacterium
GTGGGCTTTGCAAATTCAGCATTGTTTTTTTCTTCTTTTATATTATTTGTTTTACTATCCATAGCAATTTACCTCATAGCATAAATTCCTAATTTTTTAGCAAATCCAAACGGCGCCGGCTGCGCTCCACGGGAATTTCACCCCTGCACGGTTCTCGTCCAGCCGCCCAATGCTGTGACGCGTTCAAGGCGGGAGTATCATTATTGCACCCGTGCGTCATTGCTTGCAGACTGCCACATCTGCAACTACGGTAAAAATGTTTCTCGCTCCACCTAAAAAGGTTTCGTGGCGCATTTTCCGTAAAGCTCGGCACGGACGGAATGTGTTTGTTTGCTTATGCAGCCTATCGGCGTTGTCAAAGAGCAATCGGCATTTATCAGCCTGTAAAAACACACTTTGAAAATGCGCTTTTACGGAATGACAAATAAAATGGCGGAGCACAGAGAGGGAGTGTGCTCCAGTAGAGTTAAGCGGGCAGAATTTTGAAATCGGAAATTATACTGAATATCAGTTTTGATTTCAGACGGTTTTCCATATCTGTGTCAACATAAAGATATTCGTTGCCGTATTCGTCTTTCAATACACGGGTTGCCAGCTTTCGTATGTAATTACGATAATGCCGCAAAATATACGCGATTGCAGAAGGCTCCGCATTCATTGTCGCCGTAATTACAGTTACCGGTATGTCTGAGGCTTTTATATGTCGTCCCATTGAATGCCCTCCTTTTCCAAGTAATCTCGCAGCAGTTTCAAAGTGCTTGTCCGTCTCTTACATATCGTTTGCTGTATCGCATTGAGTGTTCGACCTATCTCTGCGTCGGTCATATCCATAAAATATGAAAGCAAAATAATCTCTAATTTTTCAGGGGAGTAGTTTCATCAGAGCTTTTGCCAATTCGTCCCCAACAACAACGATTTCTTTATCAAGCGCTTTGAAAATGTGTTCATCTGCAAAATAGGTATCATTTGCCGACAACTCCAACAATTCATCGCTTGAAAGTTCTGTAAGAGATGTTTCGTGTTCGCGCTGTTTTGCATATTCCGAGTGGATATTATGCGCTTCATTTTTCAGCACTCTTGAACAAAAGCAGCCAAACTGATTGGAGATACGTTGATTGTCCTTGTCTGTCATTTTTCCACCTCCTTTCCGCAAAGAAAGTTGGTGTTTCTTTTCCCTCTCATATAGGTAACAGAGAAATTGCAAATTTTACAACCTCGATTTTCAAAAAAATGCAAAAAGGCGCAGAAGCTTTTTCAAAAGCTCCGCGCCTTTCCATATAGACGTTTTGTGCTATTTCTCTGTATAACCCGAATATAGCTTAACCAATAATTTTCAATTTTTCTGCTGATTATATCATACACTAATATTGATTGTTTGAAATAAACTATTTGGATTATAGAGCGTTGCTGCAATATTCGCATTTTCCGCGGCTTCCGTTTCGGAGGCCTATCATTCCGTCACAAGCAATATTATCCCTTTTATCTTTCTATTCAAATATTGTCTTTTGCAAAGGATTTTATTGCTTATCATTATCATCAAACAGATCTCCGCATTCGGGACAGAACTTCGGTGGATTTGCTGGATCTTCCGGTTCCCAACCACACTTATCGCACTTGTACAAAGGTGTGCCCGCAGGCTTGGAACTACCGCAGTTTTGGCAGAACTTACCTTTGTTAAGTGTACCGCAAGAACACGTCCAGCCATCTGCTGACGGCTGTGGTTTTCCGCAATTCATACAGAATTTACCCATATTGCCGCCCTGACCACATTCACAACTCCAGCCAGAAGACGCCGCCTGCTGAGGTTGCTGTTGCTGCTGTTGTCCCATAGCAAAGAGATTAGCCGCATTGGCACCACCTGCATTCTGCGCCATATTCATGCCGAAAAAGCCGCCCATAGCGCCCATTCCGCCTTCATTTTTCGCCGCATCCTGCATAGCCTGCGCCTGTGCGCCTACCATGTGCGCTGCCGCCATTGTCGGATTTCGGAATGCAGCATTTCTCTGAATTTCCTTAATCATCTTTTCATCTTCTTCCGAAGCATTTACAGAGGATACGCCGAACACAACTATTTCAATTCCCCGTAAATCTCTCCATTTTGCAGAAAGGACATCGTTTAAAGCGTCGCCGATTTCCATGGTATGAGCCGGAAGAGAACTGTAGCGGATTCCCATATCCGAAATTTTTGCAAATGCTGGCTGAAGTGCTGTGAGTAACTCTGTTTTCAACTGACTGTCAATGGTTTCCCTAAGATACATATCATCCACATTGCCACATACGTTTGTATAAAACAGCAGCGGATTTATGATTTTATAGGAATATTCACCGTGACAGCGGATTGCAATATCTACATCAAGACCTATATTATTGTCTACAACACGAAAAGGCACCGGTGAAGGGGTTCCGTATTTATTGCCTATAATCTCTTTTGTATTGAAAAAATAGACTCTCTGATCTTTTGCAGGCTCGCCGCCAAAGGTAAATCGTTTGCCTATCTCAGCAAAGCTCTTTTTTATGTTCTCGCCCAGATTTCCATAGAAAATGCTGGGTTCTGTTCCGATATCATAAACGAACTCGCCTGGCTCTGCGCAAAGCTCTACAACTTTGCCGCTATCCACAATCATCATACACTGCCCATCGTTGACATTGATAATCGAACCATTTGAAATAATATTATCCGTTCCTTTTTTGTTTGAGCTTCTGACTCCAGCTCTCTTTTCGCCTTTTGCCACAAGAACGTCAGCGTCCAAACTCTCACAATAGAAGTAGTCTCTCCACGAATCCTGCCGCGCCTATTCCCGCCTTTAATAATCCCATATATAATACTCCCTTTCAAAATTATTGTTTATACTCTGTTATATCCCATACATCTTCTGTGCATATCAGTTTACCGTTTTCATCTGTTTGCGGCGTAAATTCGTGTCCGCCGTGAGTGTATATGCAAATCTTTACATCTGCGCCGCATTTTAATACAAACGGCGTACCGTCATAAAATTGCAAGCTGTTTTCCGCATCGCCAATTTTGCTGATTTCGGTTTCATCGGCATATCTCGGAATAA
>URQR01000220.1 GCA_900550065.1 uncultured Eubacteriales bacterium
GTAATTTCCACGTTACTCCCCCTCCCCCTAAAGAGAATTCCATAATTTAGCCCTTGTATTGGTTTACATAATGTGTTATACTGCGTACGACCGTTAAAAACCACGCAAAAATGGAAGGAGACGGAGATGATGAAGAAATTGATTAGCATGTTATTTGTTTTACTTTGCTTTACCACAGCAGTAAGTGCTGCTGCAACACCAGATAAAAATATCCCAATTGACATATCGGTAAACGGCAGTTTTATCAAAACAGATGCACCTGCGTTTATCGACTACGACACGACATTTGTGCCGATCCGCTTTGTGAGTGATGCGCTCGGCGCCCACAGCGTTACATGGGACCAGAGCAGAGCGACTGCAACAATTAAACAGGGCAGCACAACGATACAAATCACTGAGAATAAAAAAGAAGCTTATGTAAACGGCAGAAAAGTTATTCTAAATAAAAGTGCGCGTATTCATTCAGGAAGATTATATGTGCCGGTGCGTTTTGTGGCCGAAAGCTTCGGTGCAAGGGTTGGATGGGATAATACGTACTATATCGTCCAGATTAATAAAAGCGGCGTCAGTGTCAACAGTTCATTGATTGACTGGCGTTACACAAAAGACGAGATTTTCTGGCTCGGCCGGATTATTGAGGCGGAAAGCAGCGGTGAACCCGCAAGTGGTAAGGTTGCGGTTGGAAATGTTATTCTAAACCGTGTGAAAAGCAATGAGTTTCCTAACACGATTTATACCGTAATTTTTGACCGTACGCATGGCGTACAGTTTGAGCCGATTATGAATGGTTCCATTTACAACACACCGTCAGCCGAAAGTATGATTAGTGCAAAACGCGCGCTGCGCGGCGAAAATATTGCCGGCAATTCACTCTACTTTCTAAATCCGCGTACCGCTGCAAATAGCTGGATTGCAAACAATCGTCCGTATTATATGACGATTCATAACCACGATTTTTATTTATAAAATTGATTCATAAATAAAAGATACAGGCTTATTTCAGCCTGTATCTTTTTATAAATCAAGATTTGTAACAAGACTTGCGTTCTTTTCAATAAATTCACGCCGCGGCTCTACATTATCGCCCATCAGCACCGTAAACATCTCGTCCGCCAATACCGCGTCATCTACCGTAACACGTTTCATTGTGCGCGTTTCCGGATTCATCGTCGTTTCCCAAAGCTGCGTCGCCGTCATTTCGCCAAGACCTTTGTACCGCTGTACGTCACACTTCCCGCCAAACTCCGCAGTCGCCTTCGGCAAATCCAAATCATTATAAACGTATTGAATATTCTTGCCCTTTGACACCTTAAACAGCGGCGGCTGCGCCAAATAAATATATCCATTGTCCACCAGCGGACGCATGTGACGGAAAAAGAAGGTCAGTAAAAGCGTCCGAATATGCGAGCCGTCGACATCGGCATCGGCCATAATTATAATTTTATGATATTTCAGCTTTGAAATATCGAACTCATCGCCAATCCCTGTCCCCAGCGACATAATAATCGGCAGCAGCTTTTCGTTGCCATATACTTTATCAATCCGCGCTTTTTCAACGTTGAGCATCTTGCCCCAAAGCGGCAAAATCGCCTGAAAGCTTCTGTCTCTGCCCTGTTTGGCAGAGCCGCCCGCCGAGTCACCCTCGACAATATAAATCTCGTTCTTTTCCGGGTCGTTGCCCGAGCAGCGCGCCAGCTTACCCAATAGCGACGAATCGCCCAGCGTGCTCGATTTGCGCGTTGCTTCACGCGCTTTCCTTGCTGCTTCACGCGCCCGCGACGCTGTTAAGGATTTTTCTAAAATCATCTTTGCGACAGCCGGATTTTCCTCTAAGTACGCCGCAAACTTATCGCTGACTGCCTTATCCACCAGCCCGCGTATCTCCGAGTTGCCGAGCTTTGTCTTTGTTTGCCCCTCGAACTGCGCCTCAACCACCTTCACGCTAATAACGGCTGTCAAGCCTTCACGAACGTCCTCACCGGTCAGGTTCTGGTCTTTTTCTTTAAGGATGTTGTACTTTCTCGCATAATCGTTAAATACACGCGTCAGCGCAGCCTTAAAGCCGACCTCATGCGTACCGCCCTCTGTCGTATTGATATTATTCGCGAAGCTTACCATCGTTTCATTATAGCTGTCCGTATACTGCATCGCGATTTCCACATATGCATCGTTCTTTTGCCCGTCAAAGTAGATTACATTGTCATGAATCGGAATCTTTTTCCGGTTAATATGGGTGACAAATTCGCGGATACCGCCCTCGTAGCACATTTTATTGACAACAGGCTCCTCACCGCGCAAGTCGGTAAAGCTAATATGAATCCCGGCGTTTAAAAACGCTTGCTCCCGCAGACGCACCAACAGCGTTTCGTATTCGTACTCTATTGTTTCAAAAATTTGTTCGTCCGCCTTAAAGCTGACCTTTGTACCGGTTTTATCCGTCGTTCCAATTACCTTTGCCGGCCCGCAGCTCTTACCGCGCGCAAACTTTTGATAATAGATTTCCTCTCCTGTGCAGACCTCTACCTCAAGCCACTCGGACAGCGCATTTACAACAGAGGAACCAACGCCATGCAGACCGCCGGATACCTTATATCCGCCGCCGCCGAACTTACCGCCGGCATGCAGGATTGTAAATACAACCTCAAGCGTCGAAATCCCCATTTTTGGGTGAATTCCCGTCGGGATACCACGCCCGTCGTCGGTCACAGTTACAATATTTTCCTTGTTAATGGTAACCTCAATATTTTTACAAAAACCGGCCAAAGCCTCGTCAATCGCATTATCGACGATTTCATAGACAAGATGGTGTAAGCCGCGGATTGAGGTCGAGCCAATATACATACCCGGGCGCTTCCTTACGGCCTCAAGCCCCTCTAACACCTGTATTTGGTTTTCGTCGTAATTATTATTTACCGTGTTGTTCTCCATCATCGCAGTAACAAGTCCTTTCTGTATCTAAAGGTATAAAGCCTTATTTTACTCAATCTTAAACATACCGGCCGCACGTTTATAAAGCGTTTGCGCAGACAGAGGCGAGATATAAATCAAAAAGTCATCCT
>URQR01000221.1 GCA_900550065.1 uncultured Eubacteriales bacterium
CGCCGGTCATCGCCCCTCGCAGCTGTATCGGGTGAAGCGCTCATAACTGAATGGGAACGGGTGCATCAATGGTGATGGAGTCCGGCGTGACGATGCAGTCCCGTGCCAGAAGCGTAACGCCGGCAGCTGCTGCCCGCCGGAGTGCTTCGCCAAACTGCGGGTGCATGGCATCGTTGGGGCGAAACGCACGGATTTCTTTCATTTGAATGACCAGCAGCAGATACGCCGGAATCTCTGCCTGCTGGCAGGCGGTCAGCTCCTGCAGATGTTTGACACCCCGCAGTGTCGGGGCATCCGGAAACAGTGCAATGCCGTCCTGTTCCAGCGTAACGCCCTTGACCTCCAGAAAGGACTGGATATTGCCGTCCATGATGGAGAAATCGAAGCGGGAGCTGCCGTGAGTGACTTCACGGCGGAATACGGCGTTCGCAGAGAACAGTGAGCCGGTTTCCAGCCATTCCGCTGCGGCAGCGTTGGGAATCTGGGAGTCCAGATTGATGAGCAGAGGCGGTTTGCCCTCTCGCTGCTTTTCCACGGCGATCAGGTCATATTTTGTCTTGCGGTTGGGATTGTCGCTGCGGGAAAGATAGACGGTGCATTCCGGAATCAGCAGCTCCCGACATCTGCCGGTATTTTTTACGTGGACGATCTCCTCCTGTCCGCCGATGCGGACAACCGCAAGAAACCGGTTGGGACGGCTGCAAAATTGTCCCCGAATGACGCTGGCATATTGCACGGCAGTTTCTCCTTTCAATATCAGTAAAGTGTATAAAAAATTCCCCGTTCAACTTGACATTGAACGGGGATCTTTTGATGAACTGGTACGCCTGATGCGATTCGAACGCACGACCTTCAGAGTCGGAGTCTGACACTCTATCCAGCTGAGCTACGGGCACATATACAGCGTACTTTTCCAATACACTTATAATATAGTACCGTTTTTTTCGCCGTTTGTCAAGGGCTTTTTATGAACAAATTTGGATAAACAAAATATAATGATGTATGAGACGTTTTTTTCGCGAAAATGTTTTTTCCTATGGATGTAGGGGAATAAATATAAAAGGGTGTGATTGGTGTGCGTTTTGAGTCAGAATTGACAAGAGCGGAAATCGGAGCGGTACTGCAAGAAAGAACACAGCAGTACTCGTTCTACAATTTGCATCTGCCCGACACAATATTGGGACATTATAAAAACAATCGCTTTGTTTTATGGAAGACAAAGCGGGCAGACAGCTTTTACGTCACGAAGCTTGCCAACGCATTTTACGGAAAAATTACGACTGTGAACGGCAAAACGGTTCTTAGTGGACACTTCCGGCTCGGCAATTATGATTTGGTTTCATGGATGGTGGTTTTCGTCCTGTATTTGGCTGTTGTATTCGCAGCTACGGCAGGCACTTTGGCTGAGCGGCTAATAAATATGGGGGTGATGAGCCTTGTATGGTGCGTGATTTGTGCAGCGGCAGTATTAGCGGAAAGCCTTTTGGATCGGCCGCAAAAAAGAGAAGTCGTGGCTTTTATCAAAGACAATCTTCTAAAGCGTGAAATACATAGCGAAACAGAAGAAAGGGACGTTGCATATGGAGAAAAAAGTCTTTTTAGCTGATCATATTATCACAATGGCAAAAGAAACGAAGCCGGAGGCAATTTTGTCCATTGACGGACGTATCGCCTTTGTCGGCGGGCAGGACGAAGTATTAAAGCAGGCGGGAGAGGGCGCCGAAGTATTTGACTTTACCGGAGCGACGATTCTGCCCGGCTTTATTGACGCGCACAGCCATATCTGCGCCTATGCAAATCGTCTCGCGCTTGCAGACCTCACGAAAGCGGCCTGCTTTGACGATATTGTGTCTATTTTGCGCGAGTTTAAGCGCACGCACAATGTCGCGCCGGGACAATGGATTATCGGGTTTGGGTACGACAACAACTTTTTGAAGGAAAAGCGGCATCCAGACAAGAATTTGCTGGATCAGGTATCGCAGGAAAACCCGGTTTTGGTGAACCATATATCGGGCCATATGGGTGCTCTGAATACGCCTGCGCTACAAGAAACGGGCACGCCGGGCGACGGCTATCTGGAAGAAACGGAGTTTATGCGCTATTGTGCTAAAGTCCCTGCGCCGGACGATTCACAGATGCAAAACCTAATGCAGCAGGCACAGCAGGTATATTTAAGCTATGGAATTACCACGGCGCAGGAGGGGATAGCGAAGGAGCGGGAGGTAAAGCTCCTGCAAGAGGCGCCGCTTTCGATTGACGTTGTAGCGTATGTGGACATGAAGAATACAAAGCAGGCGTATGACCGCGGCGGTATTTATAAGACACGCTATAAAGATCATCTGCGGCTCGGCGGGTATAAAATTTTCTTAGATGGTTCGCCGCAGGGAAAGACGGCGTGGATGTCAAAACCGTACGAGGGCGAAAAAAGCTATGCGGGCTATGGGACGTATCAAGACGCTGAGGTCACAGCCTTTTTTGAAACGGCACTGCGCGAAAATATACAAATTTTAGTCCACTGCAACGGGGACGCGGCCTGCGAGCAGTTTATCCGGTGCTTGCGCCGCGCATGCGAAAAAACCAGCCTTCCAATTCGCAACCGGCCCGTTATGATTCACGCGCAGACCGTTACAGAAAAGCAGCTTGCATCGCTCAAGGAGCTAAACTGCATTGTTTCATTTTTTAATGCGCACACCTATTTTTGGGGCGATATCCACGCAAAAAACCTCGGTGCACGCGCAGAGCGCATCAGCCCAATGCAAACTGCACAGGCGCTTGGCCTGTGCTACACGCTGCATCAGGATACGCCGGTTATCGAGCCGGATATGCTTTTATCCATTTGGTGCGCGCAGACGCGACAGACGCGGCAGGGGCGCGTGCTGGGCGCGCAGGAATGTATCGGTGTTTACGACGCGCTGCGGGCGGTGACGACATATTTGGTGATCTGAAAGGGGTCTTCCCCCGCGTCCTGAAGCTCTTTGAGCTTGGCGCGGCGAATGAGCCTCTGCTCGGACAGGTCCATCTCCTGCTCGGGTGC
>URQR01000222.1 GCA_900550065.1 uncultured Eubacteriales bacterium
ACTTCTGAGTCACATCATCAGGGCAGCGCATATGGCAGGAGCAGCCGCCACGAGTGCGAACTGTGGTCGCAGTGGCTTATCTACCGTATGAGCGGTGAAACGGTGTATATCCCTGAAATGAGCAGAGTTGTATATCAGTGGATTTATACACGCCGCCCCGACGGGCAGCTTCTGCGCGAAGGCGACGACTATAATGAGGGCACAGGGAAGAACAAGTATTGGAATACGTTAGGCGGCCCGTTGTTCTACGCTTCCAACTTCTATAAAGACCCAATCTTGAAGAAGCAGTATATGAGAGATGCTGGGCCGGCCTCCTTTGCGTATGGCCCGTGGTCGCGTACACCTGTTCAATTTATGATATTTAACGACCCGACAATTGGCAGAGGGGAAGTTGAGACGCTGCCACTGACGAAGTACCTCGGCTCGCCTTTGGGCGCTATGGTTGCGCGTACGGGTTGGAATATGGGTATTGATTCGCCTGACGTACTTGCCTACATGAAAATCGGTGAGGTTTGGGCAGCAAATCACAACCATAGAGACGCGGGTAATTTCCAGATTTATTATAAGGGTATTTTAGCGAGTGAATCCGGCTATTATGAGAGTTATGGCACGGACCACGATGCGAATTATAACAAAGCGACAATTGCACATAATACGCTTTTGATTAGTTCCGAGTCCGATACGATTGGTAACCAGCGCGTACCGGGCGGTGAACCGGCTACGATGGAAGTTTGGATGAAGGATAATAATTACGAAACGGGCGAAGTAATCGGGCATGAATTTGGCCCTGATACACAAGAGCCTGAATATTCCTACATTGCAGGCGACATCGCAAAGGCATATGGCAGCAACGTAAAAGAGGCTGTTCGTTCGATGCTGTTCATGCCGCTGGAAGACGAGGAACATCCGGCTGCATTTGTCGTATTTGATCAGGTTACGACGGAAAATAAGGACGCGAAAAAGACCTTCATGCTGCATATGCAGGAAGAGCCGGAAGTGAACGGCAATGTTTCAATTATCAAGCGTCAGGCGGACGGCTATAATGGTATGATGACGAACCAGACGCTTCTTCCTGCGTCGCCAAAGATTGAAAAAATCGGCGGCAAGGATAAGGAATTCTGGATGGGCGACAGAAACTATGCATTGAAGGCTACAATTAATAATGAAACTTCGCTGGAAGCTGGCTGGGGCAGAATTGAGATTTCTCCGCAGACAGGCAACAATACAGACTACTTCCTCAATGTTATGTATGTGAATGACGCGGATAAAGAGCTTGCGCTTGAGAAGGCAGAGCTGATTGAGAACGATGCAGTAGCAGGTGCAAAGATATTTAATCGTGTTGCGGTATTTAACAAAGCGAAAACCCGTATTGAAAACTCGGTAAGCTTTGACGTTGCTGGCTCTGAGTCCGACTTAAAGGTAAATGTAGCCGGTCTGAAGGCTGGTACGTGGACGGTTAAAGTAAACGGAACCGAGGTTGCGACGCAGGTTGCATCCGAAGACGGCGGCATTATCTACTTTACTGCACCGGCGGGTAAGTATGAGCTCACTTATGCAGGTGCGGACAGCAATAAGACCTTTGAGCCGGGGACTGTGCCGGTGGTTGAAGGTGTTGGCGTAAAACTGAACGGCAATTACCTCTACTCTGATGTTCCGCCGACGGTTGTCAATGACAGAACGCTCGTGCCGATGCGTGCAATCTTTGAAGCACTTAATGCAGAGGTAACGTGGGACGGTACAACAAATACAGCGCAGGCGAAGAACAGCTATACCTCGATTCAGCTGACAGAGGGACAGACACAGGCGTTTATCAACGATCAGCCGTATGAGCTTGATGTTCCGGCGCAGATTATCAACGACCGTTTCCTTGTTCCGATTCGTTTTGTTTCCGAGGCACTTGGTGCAACGGTAACGTGGGATGGGTTCAGCGATTGTGTCAATATTACGGCAAGAGTTGAGACGAAAAAGTGGGATATCCCGGATCAGGTTGAAATCAAGAGCGCAGTTCAGAGCGGTGACGACGGCGAAGGCAACACGATTATCAACAGCTTTGACGGTCTGCTGTCCACACGTTGGGCACCGGAAGGCAAGGACGGCGACGCTTGGGGCGTATACGATTTCGGCGCGGTATATTCGCTTGATAAGGTATACTTGTCCTACCATAACGGAAATCAGAGAGTATACACGTTCTCTATTGCGGTTTCTGAGGACGGCGTAAATTATACGACTGTTCTTGAAAACAAAAAGTCGAGCGGTACGACGCTTGAATTAGAGACGTATGACTTAGGCGGCGCAAAAGCACGGTATGTTAAATATATCGGCGGCGGCAACTCAGTCAACCTTTGGAATTCGCTTACGGAAATTGTTTTCACAGAAAAGAAATAAAAACAATTGAAATCAGACAGAAAGCTGCCGGAAATACTCCGGCAGCTTTTTTTGTACATAATATTCCTATGAAAAACAAAGAATATTATGGATACTGTCCAAAAAAGAGGGAAATGGACGAAAGCAGTTGATAGATGATAGTATTTAGTATATAATTATAAAGATTTGAGTACCAAACAACACATATAAAATGACTGTCGGGAGGACAAGACGATGGGGGAAATTGTAAGATTGCAAAAGTATATTGCAATGTGCGGCGCTGCGTCGCGGCGGCACGCAGAAGAATTTATCACGCAGGGACGCGTCAAAGTGGACGGAGCAGTTGTGACCGAGCTCGGTACAAAGGTCGAGGTCGGCGCAAGCAGAGTCATCCTTGATGGAAAAGAACTGCGTGTAGAACGCAAAAAGTATTATATCATGCTCAACAAACCGTATGGATATATCAGTGCCGTTAAGGACCAGTTTGACCGTCCGACGGTTCTTGATTTAATAAAGGATGAAATTAAAGCCAGCCTTTATCCGGTGGGACGGCTGGACTATGATACGGAAGGTCTATTACTGCTGACGAACGACGGCGATTTTACCTATCACATAACCCACCCGAAAAACAAGGTTGGGAAAACGTATATTGTGACGCTG
>URQR01000223.1 GCA_900550065.1 uncultured Eubacteriales bacterium
AAAAGGGCGCGCCGGAGTACTACCGCGGCGTTGAGGTCGATATGCACCTGCTGCCGAAAATTAAGGTAGAAATCGTAGTGTGCAAGGTACCGGTCAAGACGGTTATTGAGGCCGCGAAGAAGGCGCTCTATACAGGCCATATCGGCGACGGTAAGATTTTCGTCTACGACGTAGAGGACGTAATTAAGGTACGTACCGGGGAAACGGGCTTTGACGCGCTGCAGGATGATTAAGGTTTGCGCTTAACAAAACCATCCCCCCAATTATGGTTTTGTTTCATAAAAAAAGGATGCTTTGAGAGAAGCGTCCTTTTTTGCATATGCTATAAAAAACGCTGTGTTTTTTTTGTGGGTTTTTTGCCTTTGACTTTTTGATTCCAGTATAGTATAATATATGTATGGGCGGGGAATAATAGCAATAGATTGACAGAGAGTGTTTTCCGCTTAAGGCTTGGAGGGGATATAAGGTGAGTTACAAAATAGGAGACAGGGTTTTGTATCCTATGCATGGCGCGGGGATTATCGAGGCGATTGAAGACAAAGAAATTCTTGGGGAGATTCATTCCTACTATGTGATGCGCATACCGGCGGGTGACATGAAGGTAATGATTCCGATGAAGAATGTCGACGAGATCGGTGTGCGCGACATCATATCGACGCAGGAGGCGCAGGGCGTTCTGGCGCGTTTTTGCGAGCATATGGGAGAAGAGGACTCGAACTGGAACAAGCGGTTTCGTGAAAACATGGCGAAGCTCAAGAGCGGTAACATTTTAGAGGTGCTGGAGGTTGTAAAAAACCTGATGTACCGGGACAGGAAAAAGGGACTTTCGACCGGCGAGCGGAAGATGCTTTCCAACGCAAAGCAGATTTTAATCAGCGAGCTTGTGCTGGCGGATGCTGCAAATGTTGATGAAATCGAGCAAAAGCTTGCCGAGGCGGTCGACGTTGAAATTAAGACGGCCGGATAATTGTAAAATAGAATTTAAGGCTTTGCGCTGGTGCAAAAGCCTTATTTTTTATGAGTCCGGACGTAAAAAATTGTGAATGATTTTGAAAGTTTATAATTTATAGGAAGAAAAAGCGGATAAAAACGCCGCAGCGATTGACATAGGGCCGCTTTTGATATAAAATAAATATGTTTTGGATAAAGATAGAATTACAACATAAATTCAGTAACGGCACGGCAAAGGCCGCGCTTGAAACGGAGGAAATATTGAAATGAAGCTTCTGACACCCGACCGGTACGAGGAATATGAGCAGTTTTTACAAGAAAATAAAAAGGGACACTTTTTACAGTCGCTTAAGTGGGCAAAGGTGAAGGACATGTGGAAAAACGAAGTCCTGATTGCCGAAGATGAAAACGGCAGGATTAAGGGCTCGATGTCGCTTTTAATCCGCAAGGTTCCAATTTTCCCGCTTACGATTATGTATTCCCCGCGCGGGCCGGTTTGCGATATTTACGATAAGGACACGATTAAGGAGCTGGTTGACGGCGCAAAAGCGCTGGCAAAGAAGCACAAGAGCTATGTACTCAAGATTGACCCCGACGTGCCGGCGGATGACGAAAAGTTTTGTAAGCAGATGAGCGAGCTTGGCTTTCGCTTTAATAAGTCGAAAAACTTTGAGGGCGTGCAGCCGCGGTTTGTGTTTCGCAAAACCATCACGGGTATGTCGGAGGAGGAAGTGCTTGCAAGCTATGAGAGCAAGACACGCTACAATGTCCGCGTTGCGATGCGTAAGGGCGTGACGTGCCGGATTGGCACAAAAGAGGACTTGCCGGCTTTTTGCAAGGTGATGATGGACACGGGTGTGCGCGACGGATTTATTCCGCGCTCGTTGGAATATTTTGAAAAGATGTACGACGAAATGGGCGACAGCCTGCGCCTGTATTTAATTTATCACGGCGACAAGCTGCTTTCCGGCGCGGTTGCGATTTTGTATGGCAACAAGGTATGGTATTTGTACGGCGCAAGCAGCAACGAAGACCGCAACCTCATGCCGAACTATCTGATGCAGTGGGAGATGATGAAATGGGCGGTGGAAAACCACTGTGATATTTACGACTTCCGCGGCGTGTCGGGTGACCTTAACAAGGGGCAGCCGCTCTACGGCTTGTACCGCTTTAAGAAGGGCTTTACGGGCGACTTTGTGGAGTTTGTAGGCGCGCTCGACTACGTGTTTAATCCGTTTATGTACTTCTTTATTGAAAAGGGCGAGCGGGCGTACCGCGAGCTGCGCAGAAGGCTATTTTTGCGTAAGAACAAGGATTTGCTGCCGGATAAAGTAAAGACGGGTGGACAGAACGATGAAAAAGCTAATCATACAGAAGCAAGCGCTGACTGAGAATATACAAAAAATCGTATCGCACGCTGCAAAGGGCGGCGCACAGGTCATTGCGATGCTCAAGGGCAACGGCTATGGCTTAGGCATTTGTGAATTTGCGCGCCTGCTGCTGCAAAATGGCGTGAAGCTGCTCGCGGTGAGCGAATTTTGTGAAGCGAAGCAGCTCCGTGACGGCGGTATCGACGCACAGATTATCCTGTTGTCGCCGATGTGCGACCTAAACGAAGCGCAGGAGGCGGTTCGCCTCGGCATCATCTGCGCGGTCGGCAGTGAGGAATCGGCAACGGTGCTCGAGCTGGCCGCGTCGCAGCAGAACAGGCGCGTCCGTGCGCATATATGCCTTGACACGGGCTTTGGACGGTTTGGGTTTTTGCCGCATGACATGGCGGCGGTGAAGCGAGTGCTGGCGCAGATGAAAAGCGTTGACATTGAAGGTATATTTACGCATCTGTCCGACTCGTTTGGAAAACCGCAACACTCGCGCGCGCAGGTTGCGCGCTTTACCCGTGCGGCGGCGGAGCTGGAGGAAGCGGGGTATCAGTTCCAGCTTAAGCATATCTGCAACTCGTGCGCGTTTCTGCGCTTCCCGGATTTGTATCTTGATGCGGTGCGCGTCGGGTCGGCGTTTTTGGGGCGGCTTCCGGTACAAAATACGCTGGGACTAAAGCGAATCGC
>URQR01000224.1 GCA_900550065.1 uncultured Eubacteriales bacterium
CTCCATCCGCATGATCTACATACATTACATCCGCCCTCGTAAATCAACGGCTCCCCACAGGACGGACACAGGCTATGCTTTTTTGCCTTATCCTTTTCCTGTCCCAGCTCCTCCATCTTTGTTCCGCGAATAATTGAACGCAGCACATTCCCAATCGCCGACGCGCAGGATTTCCCGTCGCACAATGTTTCGCCCTTGCCGCGCTTATACTGAAAGCTGGGGCATACCCCAGACTTGCTTAGTTGTTCGTGTGGCACGTTGACCGTTGAGGAAATGGAGGCGTCGATGTGCTTTTGCCATACGGACTGCATCTCAATCCGCTCTTTGTAGTCAAGCTCCTGTGCAGTCACAACATAGTCCGGCAAGTCCGCCTCCGCTGCGATTCCCTTTGCCGCCATAAGCTGTGCGATTACAGGCGTGTACACAGTGTAATATACCTCGCCCTTTTTATTGTGCAGGCTGACGGTTTTGCGCGTGTAGGAGGTTGCAAAAATTAGCTCAATGCCGCCCGATACGCCCAGCATGGTCGAGAGCGTGCCCGTCGGTGCAATCGTAAGAAGCTGGCTGTTGCGCAGACCATGAATGAGAGCTCTCTCTGCTATGTCCTCAGCCCACCCCGAATTTTCCTGAAAGAACGGAGACAGTATGACACCGGTGGAACTACATTTCGGATACTGTCCGTACTGCTGTGCCAAATCGCAGGAACAGTCGATTGCAGTCTCCGCCATGAGAGAGCCGATTATGGAACAGAGATTGATTGCCTCCTCCGAGCCGTAGCGCAGCCCCAGCTTGATTAGCATATCTGCAATTCCCATAACACCAAGCCCAATCTGCCGCCAGTCGCGCACACTGTCGCGTTGCTCCTGCAATGGGTGCAAAGGCAGTCCCTCGTCGAGTACGTCGTTGAGCGCCCTGACGCATATCTTGACCGCATTGCGGAAGCCGTCAAAATCAAAAGACGCATTCTTCTTAAATGGATATATCACAAATTCAGACAGATTGATACTGCCAAGCAGACAAGAGCCACCAGCGGGCAAAGGCTCCTCCGCACAAGGATTTGTCCCTGCATATTCAAATTCGTCGTTATTGGAGAGCAAGCTCCAGTCCTTGATTCTGTCCCAAAACAGGACGCCCGGCTCGGCATAGTCCCAATTCATTTTTGCAAGCTCACAAAACACCTCGCGGGCCTTGACTGTTTTCGTTATAACTTCGCCCGTTTCCGCGCGCGAGAAAGAGAGTTCAAAATCCTCGTTTGCCTCTACTGCCTGCATAAAGTCGTCTGTGACGCGGACGGAAATGTTGGCCTTCGTCACTTTGTCGAGGTCGGACTTTGCGTGAATAAAGTCGAGCAAATCCGGGTGGTGGCAGTCAAGCGAAAGCATGAGTGCGCCGCGCCTTCCGTCAAAACGGAGCACTCAGCTATGTATCTCGGCAAATATTACGAGATGATTGGCGGTGTGCTGGATGAATGAGTATACCGCCGATGGGCTGTTTTTGTACGAGGTATTGGAGGACCATCACGATGAACTCAGCGAAAAAAGCCGTATCAACATATGGCAGGCTCTATGCAAACGGCTATGGGCCACACCAAACGAGCGAGAAACCGTGACGGCCTACGCTACGTTTTCCGTACCCGCCAAGCTACAGGGCGGACTTGCCGACGTGTTCCGGCAGCATTGCAGGATTCCGTACCTTGTAGCCCGTACCTCTACAACGGAGAAGGACGGCTGGAGCCTGCTGCGCCAGAAGGTGAACAATCTGTATAGCCGATACTGCGACGCGGATATTATCACCTCGCGCGAGTACCGGGACGCTGTATTTGCGATCAAATCACTGTACTTTGCGTGGCGGCGCGGAGAAATTTTTCTGACGGTGGATGAACTGAAGAATAAAATTGCCGAGGCGAAGCAAAAGGCAGAAGTGATCCGGCAGACTGCCGCCCGCGAAAAGATGCGTTTGAGTTGGGAGGAATATCAATTTAAGGTTGAGGAATTTTTGCTCCGGTGCATGGAAAACTACAAACCAATCGCTGCGTCGGGTACGTTTACGGTTGAAGTCAGCTATTGGAGCGAGGACAACTACTGTGTAAGCTACCTTTGCCGGTGTTTGGATGGGTATATGAAAAACTACCAAAAGGAGTATTACGGCTGCAAGCGTGGTAATTATAAGTATGCGCGCTGTAGCTGCGGAGCAATGTTTGTGGTTAGGGGCAGAAATCATAAATATTGTGATGTGTGTTCATACAAGCGAAAGCTTATAAGGCAAAAGCAGTGTATGACAAAACAAAGAGAATGTGAATAGTTTTGAAAACCGTACAATCCTTGTTGTATCAAGGATAAACGGCTTTTTCCTTTGTTATATACAGAATGGAATAAGACAATGATTGAATCTTCCTATTTCCTATGCTATAATAAAAACGAATGAGGTTCAAAACCTAACGGTTTTGTTCCGCTGTTTTTATTGAATCACACCGCTTCGGCACATTCTGCGCCTCGCGTATGTGCTATAATATCAACCAAAGGAGGGCATGGGATGTTGGATAATCAATATAACGATTCTAAATATTTTGACTTTCTTGACAGCGCAAAGGAAAAGGGCGTTGACTTTACCACGTTTCCTTCCATCTTAGGCGGCGAGTTCCCGGAATTGTCCTATGAGGAAGCGGGCGAAATCGCGTATCGCTGGCGAGAGGCGAGAGTAAAATAAAAAAATACATACATGAGAGCTTCACCAAATTGGTGAAGCTTTTTTATTGGAAAGGGTGGATGAATGAACCTACATAAACTGCCGGACGAAAATGAGCGGCAATATATTTGGCGGCTGGCAAGCGCAAAGGATAACGGTACACTTGATTTGAGTTGGCCGGAACTGACGGAGGTTTTTAATACGGAGCTGCGAGACGACGATTGTACCTATAACGAAAGCGCCTATCGCAAACCGTACCAAATGGCGAAAGCTTACT
>URQR01000225.1 GCA_900550065.1 uncultured Eubacteriales bacterium
AAGCGCCCAATCCCTAAGAATCAGCAAAACCACACCTCCCAAACCAACAGTTTGCATTTGCTAAATATATTATAACAGTAATACAGCAAAAAAAGCAATAGTTTTTTGAAAAATACTGAATAGAATGGCACTTGAAAAAGAAGTAAAAATATGATATATTTAGTCATATTTTAAAGTTGAATTGGGGGAAGGTTATGGAAGGCATTGTTGCACAGATAGAAGCGGTAAATAAGGTGATTAACGATTTCGTTTGGGGGCCGCCCATGCTGGTGCTGTTGATTTTCACGGGGATTTATATGACAATCCGCACCAGATTTTTTCAGGTCACACATTTCCGGCACGTATTAGACAATACGATTTTAGCAATTTTTAAGGACAAAAAGGTGGTAAAGACAAAGGACCACAAGGCAATTTCGCAGTTTCAGGCGCTTTCGACTGCGCTGGCGGCGACGGTCGGTACGGGAAACATTGCCGGCGTTGCAACGGCTATCGTGTCGGGCGGCCCGGGGGCTGTATTTTGGATGTGGGTCAGTGCGTTTTTTGGTATGATGACAAACTATTCTGAAAATGTATTGGGGATTTATTACCGCGAGAAAAATGCAAAGGGCGAGTGGGCCGGCGGCCCGATGATGTACTTAGAAAAAGGGCTGCACCAGAAGTGGCTGGCTGTGATATTTTCGATTTTCTGCCTCGTTGCCTCGTTCGGTATCGGCAATATTGCGCAGATTAATTCAATTTCGACCGCCCTGCAAACATCATTGCAGATTCCCCTCTGGGTGACGGGCGCAGTCGTTGCCCTCGTTGTCGCATTTGTCATATTAGGCGGACTGAAGCGCATTGCCTCCGTAACCGAAAAGGTTGTGCCGTTTATGGCGCTGTTTTATATGCTGGGTACACTTGCAATTATTGCGATGAATTATCAACATATTGGCGGCGCATTTGGGATGATTTTTTCAGGTGCTTTTAATTTACAAGCAATTGGCGGCGGTATTTTGGGCACCGTGATGGCAAATGCGATTCGGTACGGGCTGGCGCGCGGCGTATTTTCAAATGAGGCCGGGCTTGGCTCGTCCGTTATGGTACACTCCTCGTCCGACGTAAAAGAGCCGGTTCGACAGGGAATATGGGGTATTTTTGAAGTCTTTTTTGACACGATTGTGATTTGTACCCTTACGGCGCTGACAATTTTAACCTCTGGCGTGTATACAGGCGGGGAAGGCTTGACGGGTGCGGCGCTGACAATGTCTGCCTTTACGGAAAGCTTCGGCGTATTTGGCGGCATCTTTACCTCAGTCGCGGTTCTGCTGTTTGCCTTTTCGACGATTCTCGGCTGGTCATTTTACGGGCAGCGCGCGGCGGAATACTTAGGCGGTCTGAAGTTTGTGCCGGTGTATAAAGTCATTTTTGTTATTGTCGTGTTCATCGGTGCGATGTCGAGTGTACAGGTCGTGTGGGATATATCTGACACGTTTAACGGTCTGATGGCGATTCCGAACCTAATCGGCGTGCTCTGTTTGTCGCCGGTGGTCGTAAAAATAACGAAAAATTATGTAAGCCGGTATTTTAAAGGTGAGAAAATTGCGCCAATGCTGTCGGCTATGGACGAAGAAGAGGAAAAGTAAACGTGTAGTATATTTACACCAAAGTGTATAAAATCATCTTGTTTTCTTAATAGGCTTTTGAATCGAACCGGAATGGTTGACAACCATAATAGGAAGTATTAATATGAAATTCCAAAAGCTTATGGGAGGCGATATGGATGAAGAAAAATATAAGGCGCAGCGACGCCTATTTTGGTCTGCATTTTGATTTTCATGCGGTAGAATCAACAACAGGTATTGGTACAAAAACAAAAGCGGAGCAAATTGCGAGATATCTTGACGCGGTAAAACCGGATTATATTCAGGTCGATACAAAGGGGCATCCGGGCTATGCGAGTTATTGTTCAGAATACGGCTCCGTTGCACCGGGGCTTGCTTGCGACCACCTAAAAATCCTTCGCGAAGAAACAAAAAAACGCGGCATTATCCTGATTGCGCATCATTCCGGCGTTTATGATGTGCTGGCATGTAAAACCCACCCGGAGTGGGCGGCAATGAACGAGGACGGCAGTCTAAGCGACACGGCGGTGGACGTTACAAGCGCTTACGCGGACGAAAAAATGGTTCCGCAGCTTCGGGAACTCGCTGAAAAATATGGCTTTGAGGGCGCGTGGATTGACGGCGACTGCTGGGCTGTGCTTGAGAATTACAGACCGGCATTTTTAAAAGAATTTTATAGGCAGAGCGGCTTTTCCTCGGTTGGGAAGCGCGGCGAACCCTCCTATTTGGCTTTTCGCCAATATTGTAAGGACAGATTTAAACAATATTTATCGCACTATATTACGTCAGTTAAGCAGGTCTTTCCGGCGTTTGAAATTACAAGCAATTATGCTTTTAGTACACAAATGCCGGAAAAGCCGTCGGACGAAATTGATTTTCTTTCCGCTGACGCATCAACGCCGCAGGAAATTAGGATTGTTGCCCGGAGCTTTGCGGGAAGTGGAAAGCTGTGGGACATCATGAGTTGGGGCATGTCGGATTGCTTTATCAGCAACGAGGGCGGCTTCGGCCCGCAGGCGGAGATGCATATTTCGCGGCTTTGCAGGAGCGCTGCAATGGCTGTTTCTCATGGCGGCGGGTATCAGGTCGTAAATTCTATGACGCCGCAGGGCGAAATCCGCATGTGTGAAATGGAGAACATGCGCCACCTTTCGGAATTTTTACGGGTGCGCAAGCCATTTAATTTTCACTCCGTGCCGCTCAAAAACGCCGCCGTCCTGTTTTCTGAGTATAACCGTGAACAGAAACGGGAGGATAATAAGCTCTACGGCAAGCTTGCGGGGGAAGACGCTGTATGCGACATGATACTTGACGGCGGGCGTCCTGTGG
>URQR01000226.1 GCA_900550065.1 uncultured Eubacteriales bacterium
AATATTTTTTATTCATTAGACTGTTAAATATGTCAATCAAGCTAATTGTACTTTTTAAAACTCTCTTGACCCTGCGATAGAATGATGATACAATGCCATAGTCGTTTCAATCTCCAAATTGAAACGTGGATTGAAATATTAGGCTGTTCAATAGCCAACCGTTTGAGGATGCATGCGAGTGCATCCTCTAATTTTATATCATCAGGAACGCATCCTCAGCTTCCGTTGAAAGGCCGCACTTCGGGTCATACGCATCCGGCTGAATCAGAATGCCGAATCCGTCCTGCCCGTAATCCTCCACAACGGCCGCGGAGACGAGTTCTTCATATTCATGCCGGTACACGTTCACGCCGCTTCGGCCCAATCGGCGAATCAGCGCTTTGCTGTACAGTCCTGCCCGCAGCCGTGCAATATCCTCTGCGTTGTCCGCATTCGGCACATATACCGTGCACGTGTCGGCGTCAATTAGCCGAAACACCTTCGCCGTGCTTTGGAATGTGCAGGCACGTTCGCTGCTTAGAATCTGCTTTGCATCCAGCGCTTCATCGCCCTTCACCCAAAGCAGCCGCTTGAAATATGCCCGAATGGCCGGACGAGTATTGATTTCTTCAAATTCCTCCATAACTTTCGTCGCCGCCTCGCGCTGCTGCGTCATGGAAGCAGGAAATTTGCCTTCCGCCTCAAAAACATGCACAACGCTTTCCGCAGCGCTTCGTCTGCCCTCGCGGTTGCAGCGCCCCGCGGCCTGCAAAATGCTGTCCAGACCCGCCAATTCGCGCCAAACGGACGGGAAATCGACGTCCACGCCTGCTTCCACCAAACTGGTTGAAACCACGCGGCAGGTCTTCCCGTTTTGCAGCCGCGTCCGAATCGTATTCAGCGTCTTTTCGCGATCCGTCGGAATCATCAGCGTGGAAAGATGAAAGCGCCCTTCTTCGGGCAGGCTTTCGTACACCTGCCGCGCACGCTTTCTGGTGTTGACGATGCAAAGTACCTGCGCCGTCTCCGTCAACCGCTCTGCCAGCTTCTCCGGCGTAAAAACGCCTTCCCGACAGAACGAAACCCGGCGAAAACAGTCGAATAATTCATCCGGATCAGGGGCGATTTCATGCTGAACGAGCGTCGGCGCAAGCTGCTTAAACAGCCTGCCCAGCGCGGGCTGTGTCGCCGTGCAAAGAACCGCTGTCACGCCGTAGTGCTGCACCAGCTCGCCGATGGCCGAGACACACGGAATTAAAAAAGGCAGCGGAAGCAATTGGAGGAATAAGTGTGAAACAAGGCGATGCCGGATATATCATTCCTGCATTTGACTGTATTCCGATGCAGTATTTATTTTGGGATGGAGACGATGAATTTTCAGCACAGGCAAATATTTTATATGATTACAGTGTGACGGATTATATTCATGTAGAATCTACGGTATCCCTTGCGACAGAAGGAATTTTAAGACTGGCAGAAACAGCAGGTTTGGATCTAAAGGGAAATATTTTTTGTATGTTAAAGTAGAATCCCCTGGTTAGGGTTAAAAAAGTAAAAAAAAGAATAAAAACAGTGAATTTTCAAGGCTTGAAAAAAATGAAAGTAAAATCCCCCCAGGTGGCTTGCGAAGTAGAAAAAGACAGGGTATTATGAATTCAAGGTTATGAAATTCGTCTTCCTCTTTTACGAATAACCTTAACTTTACAGTATTGTTGGACTTGTAGAATACCTCCGCAAAAACTACAGATCCTCTAAGAATTTCGTTGAAAAAGAATTCCGTACGATAAAATGTATGGGATTCTTTTTTCTTGTAAAGGAAAAAGGAATTCGATACAATAAAAGAAAACAGTAAGGGAGAAAAAGTAAATGCAAAAAGAACAAAAATGGCTTGACTGGGCGGTGGAATTACAGAGTCTTGCGCAGAGTGCCCTGTATTATTGTAAAGATAAGTTTGATATAGAACGTTTTGAGCGGATTCGGGAAATTTCCGCAGAGATGTTAAGTGAAGCGTCAGGACTTCCGACAGAAAAAGTAAAAGAAATCTTTTGCAATGAAGTGGGATTTCAGACGCCAAAATTAGACTGTCGGGCAGCAATCTTTAAAGGGGATAAGATTTTACTTGTGCAGGAAAATAATAAGACATGGTCACTGCCAGGAGGCTGGGTTGATGTAGACCAGTCTGTCAAACAAAATACGATAAAAGAAGTAAAAGAAGAAGCGGGACTGGATGTGACAGCGGACCGTGTGATTGCAGTGCAGGACAGAGAGAAGCATAATCTGCCGATTTATGCTTATAAAGTATGTAAAATTTTTGTACAGTGCAGTGTAATCGGCGGAGCATTTCAGGAAAATATTGAAACCATACAGAGTCGATATTTTTCACTGGATGAACTGCCACCGCTTGCAGAAGAAAAAAATACAAAAGAACAGATTGAGATGTGTTTTCAGGCGTATCGTTCCAAAGATTGGGAGACAATGTTTGATTAAAAGTTATAAATTAGTGGCGAAACCCCATAAGCTTGCCTGTGGGAGTAGTCAGCAACTGGAATAAATTTTAAAACAACTTGTCAATACCACCATACAAGTTATAAAATAAAAACCAAAGGAGTGTGTATAGTGGCAAACGAAAATGGAAAGACAAAATATTATGCACTGATGGAAGAATTAAAACAGGCGATTTTAAGTGGTCAGATTAAACCGGGAGAGAAACTTCCATCCGAAAATGAGCTGTCTGCGCGTTATCAAATCAGTCGTCACACGGTCCGAAAAGCACTGTCTATTTTGATTAATGAGGGATATATTGAGGCGGAACATGGCAGGGGAACATTTTGTTCTCAGAGAATGGGACATTTGAAGAACTCAAGAAATGTGGCAGTTGTGACGACTTATATCTCAGATTATATTTTTCCGCGTCTGATTCAAGGGATGGATAAGGTACT
>URQR01000227.1 GCA_900550065.1 uncultured Eubacteriales bacterium
ACGCAGCCTGAGTGATGGCGATGCTGTCGTTCAGTAACCCGATTATCGGCGTACTCGTCGGTGCGGGCGTAACGGCAATTATTCAAAGCTCGTCGGCCTCGGTCGGTATTTTACAGACGCTGGCGGGAAGTATGGTTCTGCCGTTTTCCTCGGTCGTACCGGTGATACTGGGGCAAAATATCGGTACATGTATTACGGCGATTTTATCCAGTATTGGGGCCAATAAAAACGCAAAACGCGCAGCGGTCATCCATCTATTGTTCAATGTAATTGGTACTGCGCTGTTTTTGGTTCTGATTTATGCGTTTCCGGTGGCAAATTATCTGCCGTTCTGGAATGAGCAGACGAGCCGTCTTAATATTGCGGTGTTCCACTTAATTTTTAATATTTCTAATACGTTGATTTTGCTGCCATTCTCAAACTTCCTTGTAAAATGTGCGCAGTTTATCGTACCGGGGAAAGAAACGCGCGTTGGGTACAATTTCTTGGACGAGCGTCTGCTTGCAACGCCTGCGCTTGCGGTCGGACAGGCAGTTAAGCAGGTTGTCGGTATGGCGCATTTAGCGCAGGAAAGCGTTGGCCTTTCGCTCGATATGCTGGAGAATCAGAGCACCTCTAAAATGGGCGAAATTGACGACAATGAGCTTGCGATTGACGAAATTGAGGCCAATACGACGCAGTATCTTGTCAAGATTGCGGACGAGCCGCTTACAGATGAGGAAAATGAGAATGTATCCATGATGTTCCACATTGTGACGGACTTAGAGCGGATTGGCGACCATGCGTTCAACATTGCCGAAGGGGTCGAAGCGGCGGTCAAGGACGACATTGAAACGTCAAAAAAGGCACTTTCCGAGCTTGATACGATGGCGCGGGCAACGCGCGAGATTATTGATTTGGCGGTACATGCGTATGAGTTTCGTGATATTGACGCCGCGCGGCGGATTCAGCCGTGCGAGGACGTGATTGACCTGATGAAAGAAACGTTTAAAATGCGCCATGTGAACCGGCTGACAAAGCAGAAATGTAATTTTAAGTCCGGCGTACTGTTTTTAGACGTAATCAACAATTTAGAACGTATTGCGGACCATTGCTCCAACATCGGCCTTGCGGTTGAGCAGCTTGCAAATCCGCAGATAGTCGGCTATGACCAGCATTTATACATGAAAGATTTGCACATGAATAAAACGGATGAATATAAGCTGATTTATAAAGAGTACCTTGAGAAGTACAATATTTCGAAAAAGCCGAAGGATAAAGATAAGCAATAATACGCAAAAACGAAGTTTTTGCGTATTAATATAGGGGGTATTTTTATGCATATTTCTTTTGATACGCTGGCGGACAAGATACGCGGCTGCTGGCAGGGGAAAAACATTGGCGGTATCCTCGGTGCGCCGTTTGAGGGCTACCGAAAGGTGAACGATGTATCGTTTTATACACAGGACCTTGAAAAAGGGCTTCCGCCGAACGACGACCTTGATTTGCAGCTCGTATGGCTCAATGCTGTAGAAAAGTTTGGGCGCGGCGTGAATGCGTCAATTTTGGGCGACTATTGGCTGACGTTTATTATTCCAGACTGGGTCGAGTACGGCAGCGGTAAGGCGAACATGCGCGCGGGCCTGCTCCCGCCGCTTTCGGGCCATGTACAAAATTCTTACAAGGACAGCTGCGGCTGCTACATCCGCTCAGAAATCTGGGCGTGCTTGTGCGCGGGACATCCGGAGCTTGCTGTGCGCTATGCGTATGAGGATGCGATTGTCGACCATGCCAGCGAAGGTATGTATGCCGAGGTTTTCTGCGCGGCGATTCAGGCGGCAGCGTTTGTGGAGAGCGACAAGTGGAAGCTGATTGAGATTGGCCTTTCCTATATTCCGGCTGACTGTGCGGTACGTAAAGCAGTTGAAACGGCGATTGAGGTATATAAAGCGGGCAAGCCGTTTACGGATGCACGCGATGCAGTCCTGCGCGCGACGCCGGGCAATTTTGGTTTACAGCTCACGCCTCTGCGCGAGATAGAGGGCGACTATGAATTCGGTACGCCAGGCTTTGACGCACCGAGCAATATTGGCATTATGGTCATCGGCTGGCTCTATGGCGAGGACGATTTTGGCAAGAGCCTCTGCATGGCGGTTAACTGCGGCGAGGACACGGACTGTACGGCGGCGACGCTTGGTGCAATTTTGGGCATCATTCACGGAGAGAGCGGACTGCCGGCGGAGTGGATTAACCCGATTGGCGGTAAGATTGTGTGCGGCTGTGTACATCCGTTTAACGGGCTTGCGATTCCGACTAGCGTAGAGGAGCTGTCCGACCGCGTTCTGCGCGCGATTCCGGGCTTTTTAGGACGCGAGGTATGCGATATTTTCTGCGAGGGGCGCGGCTTTACATTAGAGACGGCAGAGGAATTGGCGTATCAGGGTAAGGATATCTATATCCCGCTGATTAATGGCTTGTTCCGTCCAAAAGAGCTTAGTATTGAGGAGCTTTTAGCGCAGTCTCCCTATGGCGTACGCTTTGATTTCACGACATTTTATGCGGTACTCGACTATATGGATGAGCCGTATATTCGGGTAAACGAGCCGCGCAAACTGCGCCTTGTTCTGCGCGACAGCGGCTTGACCGGGCAGCAGCAGTGGGCGAACATTACAATTTATACGCCGGACGGCGTACAAGTTTTACAGGGCAGGCATTTCTCCATGCCGCTGCAAAATACATACCAATATCAGGCGGTGCTGGAGTTTGAGGTGCTCGCGGAACAGTTTACCAGCAATAAAATCGATATTTTGATTGATGTTGCAATTTCCGGGCGGCATACGTTCGGCGTGGTAAAGGCGTCGCTGTATCCGGCTGGTTAATTAGAATTTAAAGCATACGGTTTTATGAGCGATTATTGCTATCCGCAGGTTATCAA
>URQR01000228.1 GCA_900550065.1 uncultured Eubacteriales bacterium
CTGTCTGTGCCGCGTTGTGGCTCACCGCGCCGATTATACTCACGCCGATTACGGTCAGCCGCCCTTTTCCAGCCCGAAGCGCAAGCAGCATCATGCATGCCGCAAAGAATGAGCCCGTTACACTGTAGAGCATTGCGCTCACGCCGCCATAGAGCAAGCTCGCCAAAAAGGGACGCAATACGGCGCAGAGAAACGCTGCCTTTCTATCGACCGTGCAGAGCAAAATCAGCGTTACAATATTAGCAAGGCCGAGCTTACCGCCCGGTAGGTTTATCGGAATCGGCACAATGCTTTCCAAAATTTGCAGTCCAACGCCGAGCGCTGTCAGAACGGCGCAAAGCACCAGCTGCTTAGTACGCAACCGCATCTGCACCGGCGCCACCTCCCGCTAATCGGATTACCAGCCTGTGCGGCAGACAGACGATATACTCGTTTGTTTTCGTAATTTTTCCCTGCAAAACGTCGAGCTTGTCCGGACAGTCTGACTCAGTAACACGTACGCCATCGGAAAATAATTCTATTTTATTATACCCGTATTCGCTCTTTATTTCAATGGATTTGGAAGAATTTATTTGTTTTAAGGGATATTTTGCATATTCCTTCCCGTCAAGTTCAATGATAACTGTGTCCGGCGCGCCAGAAAAAGCAAACACATTGATGAAAATAAGCGAAACGACGGACAAAGTCAAAATTGCTGCCGCCAGTAGTTTATCCCATTTACTCAAACGATCTCACCGCCAAATCCACTTCAATTTTTCACTGACGTATAACTGTAATTTTCACGTTACGCCTCTATAAAAATGCCCGCGCGTAAATTCATTTTCCAAAAAGCTGTTTTTCACCATTTCCCCCTGCATGGCGCGCATGTATTCCCGAGTAATGCGGACGCATTCGTCCGGGCTTTCGGTCGTAAACATCAGCCGAAACTTTTTTATGCCGCACACATTTAAATCGCCAAGCTTATCCGCCATATAGAGCGGCTTTGCGTTTAGAAGCAGGTTTGTACACGAGTCCGGTTCACAAATGACAGGAAAGGCCTGTTTTTTCCGGTCGGTCAGCCAATAAATCCCCTTATCCTTTCCGCACACACCACCGCACGCTTTTATCACACAGTTTTTCATCACCATCAACGGCAGCCGCCCGTACACAATCGCTTCACAGGCGCTCGCCATCGCTCCAAACGCCGCTATTTCGCGCAGGTTCAGTTCCGGTGACAACGTAACGCGCGCGATACCGTTTTCCATACAAAACTGTGCCGCCGCTGTATTATAAACATTGAGCCGCCAGTCGCCATAGACCGTATGCGCTCCGCAGAGCCGCGCCGCCGCGCCAAGAGAAGAACACAGTGCCCCCTTTGTCGGAACGGCATCATATAACATTTCCTTGTTGTTATCCACAATTGCAGGAAGTGATGTGATAATCTCCGTTTTTCCTGTAAAGGCAGACAGCTTGCCAGCTAATTTTAATGGTATATACAGCTTATCCGGTGAAAACTTCAGCACAGCGTTCGCCTGCTCAAGGGTTCGCACGCTGATACACAGCTCTTCTTTCTCATCGCCGCCCATACCGATAAACCCAATTGCAGCCGCTTCAGACTCTTCCGATTTTACCTTTCCGCGTACCGCTATCAGCTTCTCACACGCTTCACGCCGAAGCGCGTTGAGCCCGCTGATACTTACGGATAATCCATCGTCTATCGTCAATTGTAATTCCTTTAATCGAAACGGCACGGAACCGAACTTAGAAAGCTGTGCGTATGCACGCTCATAACTGAGCGGCGTACTGTGCGCAGCCTGCGACTTTTCCCCCTCCGCCGTTACCACATTACCGTCACAGTCCGTCAGCGTCAGCATTATATTCCTGCCGTGAACAATCTTCCCCTCTGCCCACACATCCACAAGCCGAAAGTTTGCATTTGGCGCAAAGCGTTTCTTAATATCGGCATAAAACCGCTCCGGTGACACATTCGACGGCGACGCATAGCTCATCATCTGCGCGCCGGTCTTTCCGGTAAAGTATCCATCTGTAAAGCCGCTCCGATTAAATGCGTCGAGCAGCGCCTGTATATCCTGCGGAGTGGGCTTTGTGCCGCTGTCAAGGTATTGGCGGTAAATTTCCGTCACCGCTGCAACATACTCGGGACGTTTGAGCCGTCCCTCAATTTTAAGCGAATCGACGCCCGCATGTTTGATTTCGCGCAGGTGCGACAGCAGGCACATGTCCTTTGGACTGAGCAAGTACCCCTTCTTCAACGCCTTTCCATTGCTGTTCGACAATTCGTACGGCAGGCGGCACGGCTGCGCACAACTGCCGCGGTTCCCGCTTCTGCCACCCAAAACCGAGCTAAACAGGCATTGGCCCGAGTAACATTGGCATATCGCACCATGCACAAAAATTTCCAGCTCGATATCCACCGCTTCCTTGATCGCCCTTATCTGGTCAAACGACAGCTCTCGCGCAAGCACCACCCGTTTAAAACCGAGCGCAGCCAGCTTTTGCGCCCCTGCGATACTATGTACGCTCATCTGTGTCGACGCATGCAGCGCCAGACCCGGCAGAGCCCGTAAAAGCAGCGCGGACAAGCCTAAATCCTGAAAAATCTATGCGTCTATGCCCGCCTCATGATATAAAAAGGAAGCAAAATCGACCGCCTGCTGTAATTCCGTTTGCTTAAGCAGCGTATTGAGCGTCACAAACACCTTAACACCGCGGATATGACAATATTTTACCGCGTCTATGAGCTGCTGATTATCAAAATTGTCCGCGCCTGCACGCGCTGAAAACGCCGTACCGCCAAGATAGACCGCGTCTGCGCCGCTCTGCACCGCCGCGACAAGCGCGTCCCACGAGCCGGCGGGTGATAATAGCTCTGTT
>URQR01000229.1 GCA_900550065.1 uncultured Eubacteriales bacterium
GCCGCAGGAGGCGTTATACGCCGACAGTGGATTTTTTCAAACGCAAGCCAATAGGCTTGCGTATTTATTAAACCATATTTTTCATAATTTGTCCAGACGGAGGGATAACTTTCTTCCGCGTGGAAATTTTATGTAAACACCGCGAACCGTCGCGTTTTCTGTCGCTTCTTCAAACATGCGTTTTCTTATGTGACAATGTGGAAAACTCTGTGTAATACCGCCAAATCAAGCTTCTTTATGTGGAAAACTATGCGGAAGAGTGTGTATATCTTGTTGAAAGTTTACATATTATTAATTCGCCTATTACTCCCCTGCTTTTGTCTTTACTTTATTTATCTATCATAGTTTATCTATTCTTGTAGCTTTTTACTCTTTTTCGCCGGGATTTATTTTAAATTTACCAATATGCTTTAAAACTATCTGTAAAAGATGGGGCAAGCTCTGACAGCTATCGAGAAAAACCTCGCCCGGCAGTAACGCAATCTCCATATTTGCATAATGTGCCGTCAGCTCATTGATACTTTTATAGTACTGGTTCGGCGCAGGATTTTGCAGCCGCTCTCTCCAACGCTCTATCCAAACAGCCTCGTCCGTACAGCCGCACAAAAACGTATACACTTCATGGCAGGACAAATCAAGCTTTGCACGAAACTGCGCAAAACTTGCCGTATGCGGCAGAGCAATATCGGCGATGACATCCGTCCCGACCCGCAAATTCTGCATAATCATATTAGCCAATATGTCGTAGCACGCGCTGTTGTTCTCCGCATTGGGCCACCCAAGCCGCGACAGCGGGTCAAAGATATCATCCTTGCGCAGCACACAGACATTAAGCTCTTTACTCAGCATATTGGTAATGGTTGTTTTTCCAGTCGCACCCTTGCCGCGAAATAAATATAATCTTGCCATACGCCCTCCAATTTGCAAAAACCGCGGCATACGCCGCGGCTTTTGTAAATTTACATTTTATCATTACTTCATATTACAATGCGTCGGAACCGCCGCCATCCTGCTCGCTGTGCGCCTTCTTTTTCCGAACCGCGCCGACTACAATCAACACTACCGCAATAAGTGCAAGGCCGCCGACAATGCATAGCGCGGCCGTCACCGGCATCCCAAACAGCATTGCGTCGCCTTCACAGACAAGCTCAATCCGCTCCGCCGAGACTAAATCCCACGTCGCCGTTTTGTTGTCCTCACTAATCTGTTCTGCATTCGAGGACGTAATCGGATACGGTACGGATACTGTCAGTTTCATGTCAAACTGGGAAGCGTCAAGCGGAACATCGCCCATGCTTTCCTTGAGTGACTGCGCGCTGCCCACCGTTCCGTTTAGGCTCATCATCTGCTTTAGGCCGCGTTTTTCCTTTTTAAACGTAAGCCCGTTCATGTATGGGTCAGAAGCAAAAGCCGCCTCTAAATTTGCCACGCCTTGGCGCATTTTGATGCCCTTATATCCATCTGCTTCAAACTCTTCTGCCGTATAGCCGTTGTCCGCCGCCTGCTGCTTCACTTCTGCAAACGGATCCTGCCCCTCGCTTGTGAGCATTGAATAAGCCTCTTTCGTCACACCCATCTCAAAGCTGACGTCTCCGGAACCATCCGGTTTGATATCAAGCCCTACCGCCATCTTAACGCAGCCGCTTAGACCGCAAAGCATAATCAATACAGCAATCAGTACGGCACAGGCCTTTTTCCCCGTCGCCCGCATTTAGCACACCCCTTTTGTCTCTTCGTCTATTTCTTTCATAATCTTTGCGTAATTTTCCAACACCGCGTCATGCGGCAGAGCCGCCTTTGCAAGCGAATTGCGCCACTTTTCCTCCCACTCGAGCGAATAGTAGCCGTCATAGCCCGCCTTTTTCAGAACAGTTACAATTTCCTTAATTGGCATTTCACCCTCGCCAATCGGGCCGTACACATAACTGATTGCCTCCGGGTCGGGGTCAGTCGTACCATCCTTGATATGGATATGCGCTACCCTGTCGCCCAGATAATCCATCGTCTCCTGCGGCGTCTCATCCTCCTCAAGCGGATGCATGATATCCCAAATAATTTTACAGTTGTCACGGTCTACAGCCTTGAGCAGGCGTGCCAGCTCTTTTCCTGTCGCGAACTCGTTATGCGTTTCGATATATACGCTTATGCCGTACTCCGCCGCCGCGTCGCAAATGCGCTGAAGCAGCATCGCGCTTCCTTCAAAGCTCATCGGATTATTCGGCTGATAACGGTAGTTTTTAAATGTCCCCATAAAAACACGGATTCCAGCAGCGCCGAGCGCTTTTGCCATTGGAAGCAGCGCCGTAAATTCCTCATACAGCTTATCGTCATTATCACGGATGCAAACGCTTGAACCGAGGTCGGTCACAGTGAGGCCATATTCGTCCAGAAGCTGTTTATATGTTTCAAGCTCCTCCTTTGTGTGCTCGAGTGTCCCAATTCCAGACCCCATACGGATTTCGATTCCGTCAATCCCATATTTTTTACAGATTTTCGCGTAATCCTCCATACCCCATTCGTCAAACGAAAGTGTTGAAAAGGCCAATTTCATTTTTACCGTCTCCCTTTTTAAATCTGTATTATATTTTAGTTTTTGTTTATACTTTATTATTACGCCATGAATGCAGCGCAATTCTTCTAAGCACTAAAGCTTTGCTTTTGTGTATTATAATAAATATAGTACGATAGCACGAACCTGAAGAAGGCACGGTGCGGCTTTGGCCGCAGGAGGAACATTGTTCCGACAGTGACTTCTTCCAAGCGCAAAAACATAGTTCTTGCGTATATTATACCACAAATACAGTACAACCCTGAAGAAAGCGCGTTCTCGCTTGCGGGAGGAGGCGCGGTGCGCCGACAGCGGTTTCTTCCAA
>URQR01000230.1 GCA_900550065.1 uncultured Eubacteriales bacterium
ATAAAGCTGGAAGTTGCCCGCATCGAGGTGCTGGTGGTTGCCGGCCCACTTCTCGCCTATACGCATGTACGCCAGCACACAGTCGCCGTTTAAGTCCTCATCGCCGTATTTATCCGTGTTCGTATCCATCTCCCAGCTTGTCCGCGCAATCATCGCGCCTGCTGGAGTGGCAAAATATTTTGTTTTCGGTAGCTCCGCAATTGGCCTTCCCCACAAATCGGGGTCATTAAACAGCAGATACTGCACCGGCGTGAGCGTCACATTGTCATAGGTGAAACGGGCAAAGCCCTCGCTCTCGCGGATGGCCTGCTGCTTTAAATATGGGTCTTTGTAGAAGTTCGCCGCCAGAAACAGCGGTACATATTCTTCGTCCCAATACTGATTTTTATATAGCTTCGCCTCGCCGAAGTCGTCGCCAATGCGCAGAAACTGCCCGTCGCTACGGCGGATATAGAGCCACTCATACGGCACTTTGCCATAATCATCGTCAAACATATGTCCGCCCGACATACGGTAGATAATCCACTGCGCCCACATATCGAAATTGTAGCGATAGTGTCCGTATGCACTGCCCTGATGATGCGTGTGCGACTTGCCCCAACAGTTGCGCGGCGCTACAAACTCGTCAAACAACCGGCCCGCACAGAACTCGTAAATGTCCGGGCACTCATCATAGACCGCCACACCAAACGAAAGCAAATCGCGCAGAAGCTGCGCCTCGCCCGCATGGCCTGTAACCGCCCCCTGCTCCACCGGCGGATAGCCAATCTCCATGTTACCAGCCAAGTTCTCGCACAGCCCTATCAGCTCCGCCTTATCCTCGTCCGTCAGCACATCATAACACCAGTCGTAAATCTCGCTCGCCGTAAAGATTGCCTGTCCCATCGGACGGGAGAAGTCGCCGTAATTGCCATAGCGTGCCGTTTTGATATAGTCCTTGACCGCGTCAATGGCAAGGCGGGCGTACGTTTCGTCGCCGCAGAGCGCATACCGGAAGGCGAATGCCTCCAGCCGGGAAAGAATGCGGCCTGAAAAATTCCGCGCCAGCTCCGGGTCCGGGTCAAGGCGTAAATTTGCCGTCTTGTCACAAAGATCTGTAAAAGTCAAATATGCGCACCGGTTCTGCGGCTTATCAAATTCAGTGCGAATTTTCTCCAAGTCCGCCGCGCGAAACAATAAACGCGGGTGCGTTCCCGTTTCCGGCAAAAATGGAGGTGTGTGATAACGCGAAGCGTCAAGTGGTTTCCGGTCAAATTTCATACAAAAATCCTCCCCTGTTTCTCAGTTATATTCATAGAATCATTGCTGGAATCAATTGATTTAGTGCAACAATCAATGGGATTGTAACAATCGACATCAGCGTATTAAGCGCAACAATCTCCGACGCATAGCCGGCGTCGAGGTCATACTTCGCCGCAAACAGGGCCGCCGCCGTCGCACTCGGGCACGCCGCCGGAATCACAACCGCGACGGCGACCGCCGCGCCGACAAACGGAAGCTTCAAAAGCAGTATCCCAATCACCGGGACAAGCACGAGCCGCACAAACGACACGAGGTAGAGCCTCCCGTTTTTAAGCGCGGTCGAAAAGTTCACGTCCGCCAAAAACACACCGAGCAGGAGCATCGCAAGCGGCGTGTTCAGCCCTGCCATATAATCCACCGCCGTATACAGCACGCCCGGCAGACGGATGCGTGCAAAAAACAGTGCAAGACCGATGACAACGCCAATCACGCCCGGGTTAATCAGAATTTTTTTAAGCGACAGACTCTTTCTGTCCTGTGTATAAAGATAGATACCATGCGTCCAGTTGAGGATATTGAACACGGCAAGATAGGCCGAACCATAGAACACGCCCTCCGCCCCCAGCACCGCCTCCAACAGCGGAATTGCCATAAAGCCGCAGTTCGAGTACGCCGCGCAGTATTGGTCAATCTGTCCCCGCGGCGTGCGGCTGCGGCCAAAAATCAGCTTTGAAACCAGAATTGACACTGCATTAATGACCGTTGCGGTGATAAATGCCGTCAAAAGCCCGCTTGCAAGCTCAAATTCAAAATCCACCTGATACGCTTTGATTACAACGCACGGCGTAACAAGAATCAGCAAAATGTCGGAGAGCTGTTTTGAGCCCTCCTTTGTAATCAGTTTACATTTTTTTATGATAAAGCCAAGCACAATCAGCAAAAACATAATGCAGACCTGCACGGCCACCGTAGCTACTAAATTCATAATCCTGTCCCCAAATCAATTGTTTTGTGTTGCTTCTATCAGTTCTGCTTCCCCATTCATCAAAACGCGTACAATGTCCGCCGCGTCAAACAACGGCTCCTTTACAGCAATACCGCCGCGCGCAAGATCCTCGCTCTGATGATAGTCGGAGCCGCTGCTCATCTTTTTCTCATACTTTTCCGCCCACATGCGCGCAATGTCGTTTCTTGAGTCGTGGCGCGGATTGCCGTTGTAGACCTCAACGCCGTCGAGCAGCCCCGGCGGCATGACCGTCATACGGTTCCGGAACGGGTGCGCCTGAAAAATCACCATGCCGTTCTCATGAGCAAGTGCACAAAACCGCTCCAGCCCCAACTCCATCATATTCGGATACTGACGTATAAAATCTTCCGTCATACCGTATACAAGATAGTCGTTGTCGTTTTCATAGAACGTCAGCTCCATCCCCAATATTACGGTCAGCCGGTTCCCCGCCGCCGCTTTTGCCGCGCGGTTATGGGGTCGGGCGGGCTCTTTTGCCTGGCGCCTGCGCCGGTGTACAGACTGCGTATCCATTCCCGGCGCGGCTGTTTCCGAACCCGGAGGGCAAAAGGACTATGACGGAAAGTTGGAGTTTTTTGTCGGATACTGTTGAATTTTAAT
>URQR01000231.1 GCA_900550065.1 uncultured Eubacteriales bacterium
GGTCGTTTCAATATTGCTGGTTGTCATTGTGGTTAGCGCGGCTGTCCAATCCCTTGACTTTATCGTATTCAAGCGATTTTGCGGTCAGCATGATAACGGGAATATCACTTGTTTCACGCTCTTGTCTGAGCTGTTTTAAAATCGCATAGCCGTCTTTTCCCGGGAGCATGATGTCGAGCAAAATGAGGGAGGGAAGGGTGGATTTGAGCGCGGAAAAGAGCTTATCTGCACTTTCAAAGCCGTGCGCTTCAAAACCGCCCGCGTTTAAAGCGTATATGGTCAGTTCACGAATATTTTCGTCGTCCTCTACACAATAAATTGTTTTCATGCCTGCTCCCTCCAATTAAATAGATTAGTATTTTTTATGCGTACCTGTGATGGAAAAAACGACCCATTCGGCAATATTTGTTGCGTGGTCGCCGATACGCTCAAAGTATTTTGCAATCATGATTAAGTCGATTACCTGCGCGCCGTCGTCTGTGTCCTCTACCAAACGTTTATTAAGCTGTCCTTCACCATGTCAAACAGAGTATCGACCGTGTCGTCGCACTTGATGACGCTGTAGGCAAGGTTTAGGTCCTTTTTGACAAAGGCGTCAATGCTATCATTTACCATTTGGATCGTCGTCTGTGCCATTGCACGGATATGTTTGGGGATTTTTATATGCTTCAGCTTCGCAAGCTGAATCGTAATTTCCGCAATATCAGCAGCTTGGTCGCCGATACGTTCCATATCGGTTATCATTTTGAGCGCGGAGGAAATCAGGCGAAGGTCTCTTGCGACCGGCTGCTGCTGTAATAATAGTTTCAGGCATAGCGCCTCAATCTCTTTTTCCGCTTGATCAATTTCCTCGTCAAAGTCAATCGCTTTATTTGCCGTTTCTACTTCTTGTTCGTTGAGCGCGCTGACCGCATTTGCAATCGCCGATTCGATGAGCGCCCCCATTTGAATCAATTTATCATTTAAATCAAGTAACTGTGCGTCGAATTTACTGCGCATATTTATCCAAACCTCCCCGTAATATAATCCTCTGTCCGCTTATCCTGCGGAAGGGAAAACAGCCGTTCTGTCTCGCCGAACTCTACGACTTCTCCGTGTAAAAAGAAGGCCGTTTTGTCAGAAATTCGTGTTGCTTGCTGCATATTATGGGTGACGATAACAATAGTATACCGTTTTTTCAGCTCAATGACAAGGTCTTCTATTTTAGAGGTTGAAATTGGGTCAAGCGCAGAGGTCGGTTCGTCCATCAAAAGCACCTCCGGCTCGACAGCGAGCGCACGAGCAATACAGAGCCGCTGCTGCTGTCCGCCGGATAAGCCGAGCGCGCTCTTTTTTAAACGGTCCTTCGTTTCGTCCCAGATTGCCGCTTGTGTGAGCGAACGTTCTACGATTTCGTTTAGCTTTACTTTGGAACGAATCCCGTGTGTGCGCGGGCCATAGGCAATGTTGTCGTAAATGCTCATTGGGAACGGGTTTGGCTTTTGAAACACCATTCCAACCTTTTTACGCAGCAGATTTACATCCATGCCTTTAAAAATCGTCTGCTTGTCCAGAGTAATATCGCCCGTGATTTTACAGCCTTCTACCAAGTCGTTCATTCGGTTGATCGACTTTAAAAGCGTCGATTTCCCACATCCGGACGGCCCAATGAAGGCGGTGATTTCGTTTTCTTCTATTTCCATATTAATTTTCTTCAGTGCCTGAAAGCTGCCATAAAACAAATCTAAATTACTGATTTTGATTTTTTCCATCTTTGTTTATCCTTTCGTCAATCTTTTTGCTAAAACGGCTGACAGCGTATTGATCAACAATACAACAACGAGCAGAACAACTGCGGTGGCATATGCTTGATTCATGTACAGCCCTTCGCCGGACAGCGCCCACATATGAATCGCCAGTGTGCGCCCGGAATCCATCGCGTTTTGCGCTGTCTGCGCTACTGTACCGGAGGTGTAAATCAGCGCGGCGGTTTCACCGCAGATTCGTCCGACGGCAAGGATAATGCCCGCCATAATCCCCGGCATGGAGGAAGGCAACACAATCCGGCAGACGGTGCGCAGACGTCCGGCACCCATGCCGAAGCTTGCTTCCCGGTACGCATCGGGCACGGATTTCAGCGCTTCCTCCGTTGTACGCATGATAAGCGGCAGAATCATAATCGCGAGCGTCAAAGAGCCAGACAAGAGCGAGTAGCCAAATTTTAGCGTCGTTACAAAAAAAAGCATACCAAATAGGCCGTATACGATTGAGGGGATACCGGCGAGCGTTTCGGTTGTGATGCGTACGAGCTTTACAAGCTTATTGCCACGGCTTGCGTATTCAACCAAATAAATGGCGGAAAAAATACCAAGCGGTACAGCAAAGAGCAAGGATAGAAGCGTCATCGTGATTGTGTTGATAATCGCGGGGAGCATAGAAACATTTTCCGTGTTATAGACCGGCGCGAACAGTTCGGGCGTGAGATAGGGGACGCCCTTTACAAGGATATAGCCGATTAAAAATATAAGTACCATAAAGGTAATAAAAGCCGAAAAGTATGTAAAATATTTAAAAAATAATGACAGTGGGCTGCGGTACGCCCGTTCTATTTTTGGTTTTGCCACGTTTTTCCCTCCAGTCTGTGTCAAGGCGTCAATCCTTCTTTTTTAAAAGCGAAAATGAGATGTTTATGATAAGGATAAAGATAAATAATACAACGCCTGTTGCAATTAGCGCCTCCCGGTGAAGGTCAGCAGCGTAGCTCATTTCCATGACGATATTTGCCGTCAGCGTCCGCACGCCTTTTAGGATGTTAACCGGAATACGGGGCTGGTTGCCGCAAATCATAATGACGGCCATTGTTTCGCCAATTGC
>URQR01000232.1 GCA_900550065.1 uncultured Eubacteriales bacterium
TCTTGTCCGGTAAGATTGAAAATAAGCCGCCGTACTGCTATCATATACATAAGGCTTTGGCTTATGCTTTCAAAAAGGACTGATTCTATGGTAATCGATTTTCATACACATGCGTTTCCGGACAAGATTGCGCCCCGCGCAATCAAGAGTCTTGCTGAAAAGGCAGGCGGCCTACCCTATTATACGGACGGGACAGTTTCGGACACGGACGAGAAGATGCGCAGCTGGGGCGTGGACAAGCGCGTGATGCTGTCAATCGCGACAAATTCGAAGCAGCAGCACAACGTCAATAGTTTTGCCATTGCGCAAAACAGTGCGCACATCATCGCCTTTGGGTCCGTCCATCCTGACGCGCCCGACGCACTCGATGAATTAGACCGAATCAAAGACGCGGGGCTTTTAGGAGTAAAATTCCACCCGGAGTATCAGGAATTTTATATTGACGACCCGAAACTATACCCCATTTACGACAAATGCCGCGCACTTGGCCTTGTAATGTCGTTTCACGCCGGGCGCGACCTCGGCTTTCCGGACAGCTTAATGGCTCCGCCGCAGCACAGCCGGAAGCTGATAGACAACTTTCCCGGCGCAAAAATCGTACTCGCCCACATGGGCGGGGCAATGCTTGACGATGACGTGCTGACCTATATTGCAGGAACAGACTGCTATCTTGACACCTCGTTTTCTATTCATGACCTGCCAAAGCGTGCTGCGGAGCAAATTATTGAAAAGCACGGCGCAGAGCGGATTCTGTTCGGGAGCGATTGCCCGTGGGAGCGCTCATGCGACTCGTTTGACTATATTGATTCGCTCTCTATATCCGACGATAAAAAAGAGCTGATTTACAGCACAAATGCAATAACGCTATTAGGTTTAAACAAATAATTTAATATTAGGGGGATTATAAATATGTTTATCAAACCAAATGAGACCGTACTGTTTCAGGGCGACTCCGTCACCGATATGGACCGGAACGCCGACCCGAACGGCGTGGGCGTGGGGTACGTCTATTCCACAATTTCTCTGTTCCATGCGCTGCACCCGGACATGAACGTTACATTTATTAACCGCGGTATCAGCGGCAACCGGGTCAAGGACTTGCAGGCGCGCTGGCAGGAGGACGCGCTCGATTTAAACCCAGACGTATTGTCTATCCTGATTGGAATCAACGACACATGGCGGCGGTTTGATGCAAACGACCCTACGTCCACGCAGGCGTACGAAGACAGCTACCGCGACATTCTGACGCAGGCGCGCAGAAAAAATCCGGATTTAAAGCTGATTTTAATGGACCCATTTATGCTGTCCGCTCCCATCGGCGATCCGAAGGAGTGGCGCGAGGACCTAAATCCGCGTATCGCGGTTGTAGAACGGCTCGCAAAGGAATTTGACGCGCTGCATATCAAGCTTGACGAGCTGTTTACACAGGCGTGCAAGACCGTTTCCCCGGCCTTTTGGGCGGCGGACGGTATCCACCCCGACCCGAACGGACGCGCCTTTATTGCTCTTGCGTGGCTGCGTGCTGTCGGCGCAATGTAAACTGAAAGAAAAAACCTGTGCAGATTCTGCACAGGTTTTTATATTGTTTTCGTAAAGCAAATAATCCGGTTTGCTTCCGTAAAGCCTACGCCTAAGTGGAACCGCAGACTGCCTTTGTTTTCTATCTCACAGTCGCTGGCAAACTCGCCGCACCCTTGTTCCTTTGCCCACATTTGACAATGTGCTACCAGCGCCCGTGCCACGCCTTTACGCCGGTGCTTTGGCATAACATAAATCCCCTCCAAATACCCCACCGGGCTGCTTGAGGTCCCCTCCACATAATCGTGACGAAGCTGGCACTGTGCAAAGCCGCTCCACTCGCTGCCGTCTTTTGCTAAGTAAACCGCTGCCTCCTCCGACAACAAAAGCGGCGCAAACTCTTTTTTCAAATCATCCGGCTCGTTTTCCGGCCACAGCAGCAGCGCAAGGTGGACAACCTGCTCAAGCTCGTTTTCCCCGGCTTTAATAATCGTCATAACACCGCCTCCGTGTCCACATCCACATGCGGCCTCGCGTTTTTGCGGTACTCGCGCGGGGCACAGCCCGTCAACTGTTTAAACACACGCCCAAAATGCGTCAGGTTTTCAAACCCGCTGCGCATCGCCACCTCTCCAATCGAGTCCTCTTTCTTACTCAATAGCGTCTGTGCATAAATCACGCGCTGGTAATTCACATACTGCGTAAAGGTGAACCCTGTGTTTTTCCGAAACATTCGGCTCAGGTGCGCGTCGCTGACAAAGAAGCGCTTTGCCACCTCGGAAAGCGAAATCGCCTCGCGGCAGTTTTCTTTTACATAGTCAATAATCTTTTCAAACCGCACGCCCGCATACGGAAGCTTATTGTCGCACTCGCTGCGCAGAATCACAACAAGCATTTCCGTCAAAACGCCCGATACATACATATCGTGCCACTCGCTCCCCTCTTTTTCCTGCAATAAAAGGTTGATGAGCTTAAAAACGCGCTTGGCCGCCTCATTAGGCAGCGTAATCACGCCGGAATATTGACAGAGCCGCCGAAGCATTTCCTTATCCCGCACACTCCGCTCATCAAAATAAATTACGACGCGCTCGTGGCGGTAATCTTTGCACAAAATTGATTTGTGCAGCTTGTTCGGCGGAATAATAATTAGGTCAAACGGCTTTAAATGATACGTTCTGCTTTCCACAAACTTATCGATTTGACCATCGATTAAAAAATACATATCATAAAAATTGTGTACATGCTCTTTGACCGTCTGCATCTTGCTTTCGCGCCGCTCCCGCTCTACAAAAATCGGCGTCAGCAGCGCGTCCGCGTCA
>URQR01000233.1 GCA_900550065.1 uncultured Eubacteriales bacterium
AGCAAGCGATTTACCTCCTGATATGTGGCGAGTGGTTACGCTATTATTTTTCAGGAGGGATTTTTATGCAAAAAAACGAGTGGTTACGAAAATTGGTGTTCTCAGGGATTTTGATTGCGGTGTATATCATCCTCGCGAAATTTTTAAGCTTTTCGACGCCGTACGCGAAGGTGAATTTGAGCTTTTTACCGATCGCGCTGTCGGCGATGCTGTTCGGCCCGTGGTGGTCAATGGCGACGGCTGCGGCGGCGGATATCATTGGAACATGCTTTTTTGAGGGCGGGTATTTCCCGCTGTTTACAGTCGACGCAGTGCTTTATGCGCTTTTCTATGCGATTTTTCTGTATAAGAAAGAGAAGACAGTTACAAGGATTGTAATTTGTGTGCTCCTGCAAACCGTGCTGGTCAGCATCCCGCTTACGCCGCTGTGGATTTGTATTATGAACAAATCGTTTGTAGCGTACGGCGCGGCGTTAGCGACAAAAAGCGTTGCCTCGGTTATCAGCGCGGTTATAAAAATTGTGGTGTTAATTCCGACGTGCAAATATTTGTACCCGCGCCTGCAAAAAATTACAGGCGGAAAATAAGCAGGGAAACAGAAAGGGTATGACAATACATGGAACAGTCAAAGTTTAAAGGCTACGCGAATAGTTTTCAGGCGATTGCGCGGCTTGGGCTTGAAAATATCGGATGCCTGCTTGCCCATTTGGGAAACCCGCAGGACAAGCTCCGCTTCGTCCATATCGCTGGGACGAACGGGAAGGGCTCTGTCGCGGCGTTTCTTTCGGCGATGCTGACACATGCGGGGTACCGGACCGGCAGCTATATCTCCCCGAATATGCTGCGGGTTAATGAGCGAATCAGTATTGACGGAACAGAAGTGACGGATGAGGCAATGAAGCGGCTGTTTACGGTTGTGGAGACAGCGTGTAAAGCGGCGGAGGCCGACACCGGCGTGTACCCGACGCAGTTTGAAATTTGGACCGCTATGGCCTTTTGCTATTTTGCGCAGCAGGACTGTGACTATGTTGTGCTCGAGACTGGGCTCGGTGGCCGGCGGGACGCAACAAATATTGTGACGACGACGGTGCTGTCTGTGATTACGCATATTGCACTCGACCATATGCAGTACTTAGGCGATACAATCGCGCAGATTGCGGCGGAAAAGGCCGGGATTATCAAGCGCGGCGCGAAAACGGTTAGCGCGCGGCAAGAGGCGGGCGCGGCGGAGGTTTTACGCCGTGTATGCATCGAAAAAGAGAACCCGCTCACCTTTGCGGAGAAAATCCTGCCCGGCAGCTTTGACGGTATCTATGAGATTTTAAGCAGCGGCGATTTCGCCGGTGTGAAGCTTTCGCTCGGCGGCGTGAACCAGATTGATAACGCGGCGTGTGCAATTGCGGCGGCGCGTGCGCTTGGGCTTCACGATGGTGCGATTCGGTACGGCCTTACGCACGCGGTCAATAGGGGCCGCTTTGAGCAGGTAGGAGAAAATGCATATTTTGACGGGGCGCATAACCCCGACGGCGTCAGCGCACTTGTGGAAAATTTAAACCGTTATTTTCCGGGAAGAGAAAAGACGTTTATCATGGCGACAATGTGCGATAAGGATGTGCGCGGCGCTCTGCGGCTGCTGCATGACGGGAAATCGGACTTTAAGATGATTGCCGTAGCCGATAATGAACGGAGTATGTCCGCACAGGAGCTTGCCCAAATTGCGAAAGCGGAGGGCTTGGATGCGGCGGCATATCCGTCTATACAAGAGGCGTACGCCGCCGCGCAGGCGGGCGGACGGCTTATTGTGGATTGCGGGTCGCTGTATTTGTATAAGGACTTTGCCGAGATGTCCGCGCGAAACGAAGAAAAATGAATTTGTGAAACATCCACTCTGTCCTGCATATACTAATAGTAGCAAGGGAGGGGATTTTTTGCGCCTTGGACTAAACAGAAGGGCCAGAATACGGATTTTTCCGGCACACACCGCGCCGTTGTGGAACCGGCTCAACAAGGCGCTTGTGGCGTGCCTTGTTTTAGTGACCTTTTCGATGGGGTTTACATATTACTACGCACGTATCCGGCCGATGGTGGCCGACCTTGCGCGGCAGCGCAGCGCGCAGATGATTACTGTGGCGATTAACAAGATAATCAATGAGGAAATGGAGGCCAATCCGGTCGGCTATGACGAACTGATGCAGATACAAACAGGTGACGACGGGCGGATTCAAGCGCTGTATGCGAATACGAAAGAAATGAACAAGCTCAAGTCCTCCATTTCCGTCAAGGTACAGGAGGAAATTATGCGCCTCGACAAGGCCGAGGTTACGATTCCGTTTGGCGCGTTGCTGGGCAGTCAGTTATTCTCGGGTATGGGGCCGATGATTCGCGTCCAGCTCGTGCCAATGGGCTACGCACTGGTTGACTTTGAGAGCAGCTTTTTTGACGCGGGGATTAATCAAACGAAGCACCAAATCGATATTGTGGTCAATGCAAGCTTTGGGATGATTTTGGCGACAGGCAACAATAATATAGAAGTAAAAACGAGCATCCCTGTTGCGCAGACGATTATTGTCGGGGACGTTCCCAATTCTTATATGTCTCTTGAGGGATTCATAAAAGGAAGCGGGCAGGGGACTGGACAATAAAAAGAGCCTCTTTGCAAAAGCTTGGCAGAGAGGCTCTTTTTTATCTTTACATTTTCCGGAACACGCCGACAACCTTTCCGAGAATCATCACTTCGCTTACAATGATTGGCTCCATCGTAGAATTTTCCGGCTGTAGGCGAAAATGCCCGTTTTCTTTATAAAAAGTTTTCA
>URQR01000234.1 GCA_900550065.1 uncultured Eubacteriales bacterium
TATCACTCTGCTTCATACGCAGCAGGGCTACAGCAAATGCAATCTTTGCCCAATTACAAAAAACGCTTTTATCACTGAGGATGAGTCTATTTATAAGGTTGGAGTCAATCATAGTTTCGATGTGCTGAAAATCACAAAAGGCTATATTCAGCTCCCGGGCTATCCTTATGGCTTTATCGGCGGTGCTACCGGATTAATTGATAAAACTATTTTAGCTGTAACAGGAAGCTTAAGGCAGCATCCTGACTATAATAAAATTATTGCTTTTTGTAAAAAGTACCATGTTTCAGTATGCGAATTGACACAACAGAAACCAATTGATATTGGTTCCATTTTACCTATATATGAATCATTCAGCTCAAATTTGCCTGTATAGATATAGACGCACATGACATACTAAAATTATCGCTGAAAGGATGTGAATGTGTGACGATAACGGTATCAGTTGTTTTGGTTGATGATGCAAAAATCAATTATATCTCGTTTTTGCTTCATAATAAGACAGAACTATCTTTTTTTTGTGAAGATTTAGCTGAATATATTATAAATAAATACAGCAAATATTTTCTTCATTATATTATACACAAAAATTATGGCTATTTTAATAAGTCGGATAAAGCCTCTGTATTTGAAATAGCTCGCAAAGCTTTTTCGAACATATATTCTGGAAACGAAGACGTGCAAAAGAGCTTTATTCAGAAAAAATTATACAACTATTTTATAGAGGAACAGACCGATACAATAATATTAGAAGGATTCGTACAATTTCGGTTGTTGAATTGTTTCGAGGAGCTTGAGTGGTTAGTCGATAGTGCAGTAGATGAATTTTTAATTCAAAAGGAATATGAGAGCTTTATTGCAATGCTGAAACAATTTGTGAGCATACAGGCGCCGCTTGTCCGGCAGGTTCACATACAACCAGAACCGAGCGGACGATATGCACTCTGTGACGAAAATTTTGAAGCGCTTACAGAGAGTCAAATTTTAGGGCTTGGACAAGAAGAATTTGAAGGATATGTGACAGAAGACGATTTCCTTATGACTGCATTAATTAGTCTTGCGCCAAAAAAAATTATCATTCATAGCTTTCAAAACTTTAAAAATAAGCAGTTATATGAGACAATTCAAAAGGTTTTCTCTGAGCGTGTAACGGTTTGTACAGGATGCAAGATTTGTACCAAAAATATATATCCAATTCAGATAAAGAACAATTTATAAGGATTAAATTGGTTGAAAAATACACACTTCCCCTTTAAATAAATAAAAAGGCTTCAGAAATCAGCTTCTGAAGCCTTTTTTATTTTTAATTATTTATCTTTTTCTTTGGTTAATGTAATTCCAAGCTCACGTAATTGTTTTTCGTCTACAATGTCTGGCGCATTCATCATGAGATCAGACGCATTCTGTACCTTCGGAAACGCGATTACTTCACGAATCGAATCCGCACCACACAAAAGCATTACGAACCGGTCAAGCCCGTACGCCATACCACCATGCGGCGGCGTACCATACTGGAACGCTTCCATCAGATGCCCAAACCGTTCCCAAGCTTCTTCTTTTGTGAAACCGAGTACTTTAAACATTTTTTCTTGTAATTCAGAATTAAAAATCCGGATACTGCCGCCGCCGAGCTCGCAGCCGTTTAAAATAACGTCATATGCCTTTGCACGTACCTTACCCGGCTCTGTGTCTAATAGCGCCAAATCCTCGTCCATCGGCGCGGTAAACGGATGATGCTTCGCGGCATAGCGGCCTTCCTCTTCACTGTACTCTAAGAGCGGAAACTCCGTCACCCATAAAAGGTTAAATTTATTTTTATCAATCAGGCCGAGCCGCTTTGCAAGCTCGCACCGCAGCGCGCCCAGCGCATCAAACACGACGCTATCCTTATCGGCGACAAACACGAGCGTGTCCCCTACCTTGGCCTGCGTTTTTTCAAATATGGCCGTAAGTTCTTCTTCTTTGAAAAACTTTGCAATCGGTGAACGGACATTGCTCTCCTCACGAACCATCCATGCAAGCCCTTTTGCGCGATACGTTTTCACAAACTCGCCCAGCGCATCAAGGTCTTTGCGGCTTAATTTGTCCGCGCCGCCTTTTATATTTATCGCCCGCACACTTCCGCCATTCTCGACCGCGCCAGCAAATACGCCAAAGCCACAATCCTTTACTAAATCGCTAATATTGACAAGTTCGAGACCAAAGCGCATATCGGGCTTATCAGAACCGAAGCGTTCCATCGCCTCGCTGTAAGGCATACGCAAAAACGGCGTCTTAATCTCTATCCCGAGTGTCTCCCGAAATACGCGCGCAATCATCTGTTCGTTGATTGAAATCACATCATCAATCTCTACAAACGACATTTCAAGGTCAATCTGTGTAAATTCGGGCTGTCTGTCGGCACGCAAGTCCTCGTCACGAAAGCACTTTACAATCTGGAAATAGCGGTCCATACCAGACAGCATCAAAAGCTGCTTATACTGCTGCGGCGACTGCGGCAGGGCGTAAAACTTACCGTGATGCACACCGCTAGGCACGAGGTAGTCGCGCGCGCCCTCCGGCGTACTTTTTGTCAGCATTGGCGTTTCAATTTCTAAAAAGCCATTTTCGTCGTAGAAATCGCGCGCAATTTTTGCAACTTTGTGACGCAATACCATATTTCTTTGCATCGGCGCGCGGCGCAGGTCAAGGTAACGGTATTTAAGCCGGAGCTCATCCTTCACATCTGTTTCGTCTTTAATCTCAAACGGCGGC
>URQR01000235.1 GCA_900550065.1 uncultured Eubacteriales bacterium
ACGGAAGCCTGCTATGCGAGTGGGTTTGGGTCGTTATCCAGCTTTCTGCGGGAATATAAAAAGAATTTTTCCGCTCCGCCGGGCGCGCTGAAACGGCAGGAGGGTGAAACGAAGCAGATATGATTGGTATAAGATATTGACATATAAATAGATAGTATTTTACACATAAAATAATAAAAATCATCTGTACAAAGCAACAAAAATACGGTAAGATATAGATACAAGATTGTGCACAAACACATGCACGTTGATTTTAAGGAGGGTATGGTATGAGGAAAGGCAAAAAACTTGTCAGCATGCTGCTGACGGCTGCGATGCTGGTCACAATGTTGTCCGGTATCAGCATTACGGCATTTGCAGCGGCGTTCAACGTTGACACACTTGTTGAATGTGAAAAAGGCGCGCTTGCCAACGATATGAAGAAGGTAAAAGATAAGGCGGCGAGCGGCGGGTATTATATTGTTACTGATCAGGGCGGGCGGCTTGACGACCCGGCTTCCCTGCCAAAGCCGGACGTGAAGTGGGAGTTTGAAATTCCGTCCGACGGCTCGTATACGGTCTTTATACGGGCGTATATTCCGGGCGTGGGCGGCGATTCCGGCAGCGATTCGTTCCATTTTAAATGGGACGACGAAGCGTGGCAGACAATCCATCCGGGCGGCTTAGAGGAGTATCACTGGGTAGAGGTTGCGACACAGAGCCTGAAAGCGGGAAATCATACGTTCTCGTGGACGCATAGAGAAAACGGCGCCCAGCTTGACGCTCTGTTTGTAACGGCGGATAAGTCGAAGCTGCCGTCGACGATTCCCGGTGTGTCGACATCGACGCCGCGCCCGACGGCGAGCGCGAAGCCGACTGCCAGCGCAAAGCCTACATCGGGCACAAAGCCCGCCGGTAAGGTATTTGAAGTAGTCGGTAACGGCGTTGGTATCGAGGCAGAGGCCGGTGTATTCGGAGAAAAGTACATTGTTTCTGAGGCAAAGGACGCCTCCGGCGGAAAGTATATTTTAGCCTCCGGTGAAAAGCCCGCTTCCGACCCGGCGAAGGGTTCTGATGCGGACGCATCCTATACGTTTAAAGTGAATACAGCGGGGATGTACACGGTCTGGGCGCGCTTAAAATCGGCCGATGAGGGACGGGATTCCGTCTATGCGGGACTTGACCGCAATTATGCGTATTTCCAACCGGCGGTATCGCCTGACTGGCAGTGGGTACAGCTTACATCGGGACAGATTAGTGCGGGTGAGCATACGATTGACCTTATCGTACGTGAAGCAAAAATGGAAATCGACAAATTTATTGTGACCGATAAAATGTTTACACCCTCCGGCATGGGCGATATTCCGGATAAATTAGAGGATTTGCCGATGACGCCGATTAGCGCGTCGTACGCAAAGCCTCCGGTTACGCCGCCGGCGGAGCATCCACGTTTATTGTTCCGCAAGAGCGATATTCCGAAGATTATAGAAAATATGGAGAAGGCGCAGAATAAAGTCGCGAAGGAACGTTATGAGGCATATCTTACGGAAACGACGGACGGCGTACTTACTGCGTCTGCAAGCGGCGGCGGAAACATTAACAAGGGTGTACTTAATATTATCGAGGCGCACGCGTTCAACTATGCGCTGACAGGAAACGAGACGAGCGGAAAGATGGCGGTTGATGCGATTATTAACTACCTTACGACCGTTTCGACAATGGGCGACGCGACACGCGGCGGCGGTTACGTCATCTATGTTGCGTCAGAGGTTTACGACTGGTGTTATCCGCTTTTAGATAAAGCGAAACAGAAGACGATTATTACTCAGTGTGAAAAGCTGGCGGGACTAATGGAGATCGGCTGGCCGCCGACAAAGCAGGGCGCAATTACGAGCCATGCGGGCGAAGCTCAGCTGCAGCGCGACCTGCTCGGATTTTCGATTGCGATTTACGACGAGCGGCCTGATGTATGGGAGGTTGTAGCGGGACGGTACTATCAAGAGTTTGTTCCGGCGCGTGCGTTCCAGAACACGGCGCATTTCCACCATCAGGGTGATTCGTACGGTACGTATCGGCATGGGTTTGATACATATGCGCAGATCTACATTACGCAGATGGGACTGCCTGCGCCGCTCGACGACAATTTGTATCAAATGCTGTACGGACACATTTACTTGCGCCGCCCGGACGGACAGCTCCTGCGTGATGGCGATACGTTTAATGATACAGCAGGTATGTGGAATTATTGGAATATCAGCGCAAACACTTTCTTTATGGATTCTGCGTTGGGCGCAGACCCCTATTTGAAGGATGAATTTTTCCGGGAAAACGCGTTTTTGAACAATTATGACGACGCATCGCCAATTATGTTTTTGGTATTAAATGACCCGGATTTGGAAGCGAGGTCCATTTATGAGCTTCCGCTCAGCCGTTATTTCGGAAGCCCGATTGGCCTCAGCATTGCGCGTACCGGCTGGGAAGACGGCGTGCAGTCACCTGCTGTTGTGGCTGAGATGAAGGTTGGCGAGTGGTATTTTGCAAACCATCACCATCTTGACGCGGGACACTTCCAGCTCTATTATAAGGGTATTTTAGCGAGCGATTCGGGTATTTACGAAGGAAGAACCAGAGGCAGTGGAGAAGAGGGCGACACCGATTACGGTACAAAGCACGACGGGGGATATCATAAGCGTACCATTGCACATAACACGATTACGGTTTACGACCCTGACGAAAAAGATACGATGCAATGGGGCAGTACTTTTGCAAATGAT
>URQR01000236.1 GCA_900550065.1 uncultured Eubacteriales bacterium
AATACAGTACAACCCTGAAGAAAGCGCGTTCTCGCTTGCGGGAGGAGGCGCGGTGCGCCGACAGCGGTTTCTTCCAAGCACAAAGGCAAAGCCTTTGCGTATATTATACCACATAAAGTAAAGAAAGTCGACTGTTTTAGCGGCAAGTCGGTTCTGTTTTATATAGTGAAGTTTAACCGCTTGTTTTACATAAAAAAACGGAGTAAGCAAAGCTTACTCCGATTGGTGCGAGTGATGGGACTTGAACCCATACGCCATAAGCACACGCCCCTCAAACGTGCCTGTCTGCCGATTCCAGCACACTCGCAAACAACGAAGTTAATTATACAATGATTTATGTACTTTGTCAACCCTTGTAATTAATTTTTTTCTGTGATAAAATAAAAAATAATTTATTGCATATGTGGAGGCAGGTATGGACACGTTTATAGAGTATATGGTAAAAAAGAAAAAAACAGGGACGGACCTGCTGAAAATTATCGGCGTTGTTGCGGCTGCGCTGCTGCTGACTGTGGCCTTTGGTTTTTTGGTAACAATTACGCCCCGCGAATTATTTTTGCTTTGGTTTGCGGTTGTGGTGGCTCTATGGTACGGTGTATATGTAATCGTATCGCGGCAAAACATAGAGTATGAGTACACCTTTACAAATGGAGAGCTTGACATTGATGCAGTCTATTCAAAACGGAGACGTGTACACCTGCTCACAGTTCGAGTAAAGGAGTTTATCTTCTGTGCGCCTGCGTATGACGAACGCTATAAGGAGCAGTATTTGAACGTGTCGGGAATTAAGCGGTATTATAAGGCAGCGGGCCGGATGGACAGCGATAATGTGTATTTTGCGGACTTTTTATTAAACGGCGATAAAATGCGGCTGTTTTTCGAGCCGTCTAAGAAGATGATAGAGGCGGTTAAGCGGTTTAATATGCGTAATGTGCATGTACGCGGTGAATAAGCGGTATGGGGCGTGGCAGGAGTGATAATTGGAATCGGTACGGACATTGTGGAAATCGGGCGTATCCGTAAGGCGGCGGAGCACCCGCAGTTTTTACTGAAATATTTTAGTGCGCAGGAGCGGGCGCTCTTTGAAGAAAAAAAGGATGCCGCACCGAGCATTGCGAACAATTTTGCCGCAAAAGAGGCGTTTTCTAAGGCGCTCGGAACGGGCGTACGCGGCTTTGCACTCAGCGAGGCTGCGATTCTGCGCGATGCGCTCGGCGCGCCTGTGCTTACCTTGAGCGGGCGTGCGGCAAAAATAGCGGCGCAGCGCGGCGTGACGTCTATGCATATTTCACTGTCGAACACGGACGAATATGCGGTGGCGTTTGTTGTTTTGGAGGGGTGAGCGGATATGAAAATCTATACGGCGCAACAGATGAAGGTGATTGATGCGGAAGCAATTACGAGATATGGAATTGACGGGCTGCTTTTGATGGAACATGCGGCGATGGCGGTGCGCGATGTGGCGCTGGATGCGGTGAAAGACGGCGGCCGCGTGCTCGTCGTATGCGGAAAAGGAAACAATGGAGGCGACGGCTTCGCTGTAGCAAGGCTGCTTGACGGCCATTGTGACGGTGTTTGCGTCGCTTTTTTTGACGACGCGAAGCAGCTTTCGGGCGACGCGGCGAAAAATTATGCGCTTGCTGTAACGCTGGGGATTTGCATGGTTCGCAGCATGGAGGAATTCGAGCAATGCCTTCAAGAGAGCGATGTTGTTGTCGACGCGATGTATGGCTTTGGCTTTCGCGGGGAGCTAAATGCGCGCGACGGAAAAATTGCCGCGCTGGTGAATCAGTCGGGCAAATATGTTGTAGCGGTCGATATGCCGAGCGGCGTATGCGCCGACACGGGTGCGTGCGCGGCGGCGGTTCGCGCAAACAAAACGGTGACGTTTACGGGCTATAAGCCGGCGCAGCTTTTGTTTCCTGCGGCGGACTTCTGCGGTGAGACGGTTGTGGCGGATATCGGAATCCCTAAACGGGTGACGGACCAATACGAAACAGCGCAAACGATTGCAACACACTTCGTAAAAAGCGTATTGCCGGTACGGGCACGTAATGCGCACAAGGGCGCGTGCGGCAAGGTGTTTGTCGTTGGCGGGAGCCGTGGCATGAGCGGCGCGGTCTGCATGTCGGCGCGCGCGGCGATGCGCAGCGGGGCCGGCCTTGTGACGATTGGCGTACCGTACTGTATTAATGATATTGTGCAGCAGAAGGTTACGGAGGCAATGACGCTGCCTTTGCCGGAAGATAAGAATGGTATTCTTTGTGTACAGGCAACGGAGAAAATTGTTTCCTTTGCTGCGGGCTATGATACGGTCGTGTTTGGCCCGGGAATTGGCAGGAGTGCGGCTGTTGTAGAGGTGCTGCGCGCGGTTTTGCAGCTTGAAAAACGAGTTGTTATTGATGCGGACGGTCTGTACGCGCTGGCACAGGACGTGGATATGCTGAAAAAGAAAAAAGCCGAGGTCGTGCTGACGCCGCACCACGCGGAAATGGCACGGCTGGCGGGATTTGATGTGTCATATGTGGAACAGAATGCGATTGATGTGGCGCGTGCGTTTGCAAAGAAACAAAGCGTCACCGTGGCGCTGAAGGGCGCATATACTGTTGTAGCGGGCGCGAAGTGTTATGTAAACAATAGCGCGGGCAATGCAGGAATGGCGACCGCTGGGAGCGGAGACGTGATGTCCGGAGTGGCGGGCGAGCTT
>URQR01000237.1 GCA_900550065.1 uncultured Eubacteriales bacterium
TATTGTATTGCTGTAAAAAATATGTTAGAATTTATACATAATATGACACAAAGGAGCGCTTAGAATGGCAACAATAAAACCGTTTAAAGGCTTAAGGTACAATATAGAAAAGGTGGGCGGACTTGAGCATGTCGTTACGCCGCCCTATGATATTATTTCCGATGAAGAACAAAAGGCGTATTACGATAAGCATCCGAATAATGTAATCCGGCTCGAGTATGGAGCGGAGTACGAGACGGACAGTGAGCTTGACAATCGTTATACGCGCGCGGCGGCTTTTTTGCGGTCGTGGATTGACGACGGTGTTTTGCAGTTTGAGGATAAAGAGTGCCTGTACTTATATGAACAGCGGTTTTCCTTTTTGGGACAGGAGCTTACCTACCGTGGGTTTGTGACGCTGACGCAGTTGGAGGAGTTTTCTAAGGGGGTTATTTTGCCGCACGAGGAGACGCTTTCAAAGGCGAAGACGGACAGATTAAACCTTATGACGGCGACCCATGCGAATTTTAGTCAGATTTATTGTCTGTACATGGACGAAACCGGCAAAATTCGTTCTATGATGGAACAGATTACGAAGAGCCCGGCCGACATCAGCTTTACCGCTGAAAACGATATTTTGCAAAATGTATGGATTGTGCGCGATGATGCGGTAATCGCTGCTGTGCAGGCGGAGTTTGCTGATAAGCAGCTCTTTATTGCCGACGGGCATCACCGTTATGAAACGGCGCTGAACTTCCGTAACAAAATGCGGGAGGAAAACCCAGACTGGAAGGACAGCGACGTGTTCAATGATGTAATGATGATGCTGGTTGATATGGACGACCCGGGCTTGGTTGTATTCCCGACACACAGGCTGGTCAATAATGTAAAAATTGATGAAGTGATGGCGGTTTCCTTATTGAAGGATGATTTTGATATTGATAAAATTATCGTAGATTCAAAAACATCTATGTTGTGTGACGCAATTGCGAAGGATTTGGTTGCGTTAAAGGAAAAGAAGGGCTTTGCGCTCTACTTTGGCGGGGAATATTATTATAGACTTAGCCTGAATGACGCTTCTGTGATGGAAAAGTACCTGCCTGATAAGTCGGAGGCGTACCGTAATCTTGACGTGACGATTCTGCATACGCTTGTACTTGATAAGATTTATGGTATTGACACCGAAAATCTTGCGAATCAAAAGAATCTGACCTATACGCGCGACCCGATTGAGGCGATTGAGGCGGTACAAAACGGAAGTCAGCAGTGTGCGTTTTTGCTCAATGCGACAAAGGTGCGTGAAATTAAGGACGTGTCGTTAGCTGGGGAAAAAATGCCGCAAAAATCGACCTATTTTTACCCAAAGCTGATTACCGGAATTGTGATGAATAAATTTTAGTTTAATATTAAATAAAGAAGGGTTTTTATGAAAAAGTATTTGTTGCCTGAAAAAGGAAACTTTTACAAAGCAAATCTGCACTGCCACTCTGTTTTATCCGACGGGAACTATACGCCGGAGCAGCTTAAAACTACGTATAAAAACCTTGGTTATTCTATCGTCGCTTATACCGACCACGATATATTGATTCCGCATGACGATTTAACGGATGAGTCATTTCTTGCGCTTCATGGGTTTGAAGTGGAGGTAAATGAGGATGGGGAGCAGCCATGGGACATGAGAAAGTGCTGCCACATCTGTTTTATTGGCCTTGAACCGGATAATATTACACAGCCTTGCTGGCACAGAAGTGCGTATCTTTTTGGAAATGCGCCTAAATACCGCGATATGGTGCGGTATGATGAAAAGGAGCCGGATTATATCCGGCATTACAGCAGCGAGGGCATAACGGATATTATGCAAACGGCGCGGGAAAAGGGCTTTTTCGTTACGTATAATCATCCTACATGGTCAAAAGAAGACTATAGTAATTATATGGGATACAAGGGCATGCATGCGTTTGAAATGTTTAATGGAGGCTGTATCGTCGGCGGATTCGATGAGTATAATCCGCGTGTATACGATGATATTCTTACTGGAGGACAGCGGATTTTCTGTATCGGTGCAGACGATAACCACAATTTTCATAGCCCTGATTCACGCCAGTTTGATTCCGGCTGTGCGTATACAATGATAAAGGCAGAGCGCCTCGACTACCGTACTGTGACAAAAGCGCTTGAAAACGGCGACTTTTATGCGTCTGAAGGGCCGGAAATTTATGCGCTTTGGTATGAGGATGAAAAGGTACATATTAAATGTTCCGAGGCTGACCGTATTAGTTGTATGTATCAAATACGAAAGGCGGAAATTGTTTTTAGCGAGAAAAATTTGCCGGTAACGGAATGTGGGTATTTTCGTATTACAGTTGTTGATAAAACGGGGAAGCGTGCCTGTACGAATGCGTACTTTACCGACGAATTATAAAATTTATACGATAAAAAACACTACGATACGCAATCGTAGTGTTTTAATTAAAAATATTTTTGTGGAGCGTTTTACGCAAATATGCGGAATATCCAGAGGACAAGCCCAGATAAAACAGAAATTGAGATACCGAAGACTAATACCGGGCCGGCAATCGTAAACATTTTTGCCGCCATGCCGAGGACATATCCTTCGCTTTTAAACTCCATTGCGGGGGAAACAATCGCATTTGCAAAACCCGTAATTGGAAGTATTGTACCTGCCCCGGCTAATTTTGCGATTTTATCGTATATGTTTAGTC
>URQR01000238.1 GCA_900550065.1 uncultured Eubacteriales bacterium
GTCATTATTGATACGGCCGGGCGGCTACACATAAATGAGGAACTGATGGAGGAGCTGTCCAACATTAAAGCGGCGGTCAGCCCGAGCGAGATTTTGCTCGTGGTCGATGCGATGACGGGACAAGATGCGGTCAATGTGTCGCAGAGCTTTAACGAACAGCTCGGCATTGACGGCGTAATTCTGACAAAAATGGACGGCGACGCCCGCGGCGGTGCGGCGCTTTCTGTGCGCCACGTGACGGGAAAGCTGATTAAATATGTCGGTATGGGCGAAAAACTCGGCGACTTAGAGCCGTTTTACCCCGACCGTATGGCGTCGCGGATTTTGGGTATGGGCGACGTGCTGACGCTGATTGACAAAGCGCAGGAGGCGTTTGACGAGAAGCAGGCGGCGGAGCTTGAAAAGAAGCTCACGACGAGCGGGATGGACTTGGAGGACTTTTTGGAGCAGCTCCAGCAGATTAAAAAGATGGGCCCGCTCGAGCAGGTGCTCTCGATGATGCCCGGTATCGGAGGTAAGCTCCCAAAGGATGTATCCATCGACGATAAGCAGCTTGCGATGCCGGAGGCGATTATCCGCTCCATGACGCCGAAGGAGCGCAGAAACCCGTCGATTATTAACGCAAGCCGTAAGGTGCGTATTGCAAACGGTGCGGGCGTGCGGGTGCAGGACGTGAATGCGCTGTTAAAGCAGTTCGAACAGATGCGCGCGATGATGAAGCAGTTTTCGTCCCCGAAGGGGAAAAAGAAGATGAAAAAAATGAACAAAATGCGCTTTCCGTTTGCGTAAAGCGCGGCAAAACAGTTTATACTTATTCATTCATAATAAGATAAATGCAGGGCGGTATTCGATAGAGCAGTATCCGCCTTGTAATCAATAAAATTTGGAGGTGAAAGAACATGGCAGTAAAAATCAGACTGAAGAGAATGGGCGCGAAGAAGGCTCCGTTTTACAGAGTCGTAGTAGCAGATTCGAGATACCCGCGTGACGGCAGATTCATCGAGGAGGTTGGCACATACAACCCGATGACAGAGCCGGCAGAGGTGAAAATCGACGCAGAAAAGGCGAAGAAGTGGATCGCAAACGGCGCGCAGCCGACTGATACAGTAAAGGGTTTGCTCAAAAAGGCAAACATTCTGTAAGGAATTCGGAGGAACATTGCGATGAAAGAAGTTTTGGAAGTGCTGGCGAAGGCGCTGGTCGACAGCCCGGACGACGTTTCCGTGACAGAGGTGGAGGGCGAGCGCGAGACTGTGCTCGAGCTGCGTGTTGCGGGCGACGATATGGGTAAAGTAATCGGCAAGCAGGGCCGTATCGCAAAAGCAATCCGCACGGTTGTAAAAGCGGCGGCAAGCCGGGAAAACAAACGTGTTATGGTTGAGATTGTAGATTAATCAAGCATGGATGGGGCGCAGGTTTTGCGCCCCATTTTACCATGTATGCGGGAAAGGATACGCAGAGATGAAACAAAAAACACTACAGGTTGGGCAAATTGTGAATACACACGGGCTGCGCGGCGAGGTCAAGGTCGTGGCGTGGACGGATACGCCCGATGTGTTTGAGGACCTTGAGACGGTGTATACCGACATAAAAAATGAGAGAAAAGCCTTTACGATTCGCGGCGTCAAGTACCAGAAGGGGAACTTGATTGTCAAATTCGGGGGCGTTGACCATATAGACGAGGCGGAAACGCTGAAAAACCATATATTGTACGTCGACCGTGAACAGCTCGGTGAGCCGGAAGAAGGCTATTACATCTGTGACCTGCTCGGCTGCATAGTGGAAACGGACGAGGGGGCCGTACTTGGAACAGTCGCCGACGTATTTCCGACGGGGAGCAACGACGTATACGTTGTACGCCCGGAGAAGGGGAAGGATATCCTGCTACCGGTAATCGACGACGTGATTTTATCAGTCGATATTGAAGCGGAAAAGATTGTGGTACATTTATTAGAGGGGCTGATAGACTGATGCGGTTTGATGTGCTTACGCTGTTTCCGGACATATTTGAGGCCGTGCTGGGCGACAGTATTATCGGCCGTGCGCGTGAAAACGGGCTGCTCGAGCTGAATTTTATCCAGATTCGGGACTTTTCCACCGATAAACACCGTCGCGTGGACGACTATCCGTATGGCGGCGGTACGGGGATGTTGATGAGTGTGCAGCCGATATATGACGCATATAAAAGTGTTGCAGACGGACTTTCGTATAAACCGCTTACCATTTATTTGTCGCCGCAGGGCAAGGTCTTTGACCAGTCATGTGCTGCGGAGCTTGCAGTGCGGGAGCATATTGTTTTGCTGTGCGGACATTATGAGGGCGTTGACCAGCGCGTGCTCGACGAAATTGTCGACATGGAGCTGTCAATCGGCGACTTTGTACTCACGGGGGGCGAAATTCCTGCTATGGCGGTCATCGACGCAGTGGCAAGGCTCGTGCCGGGCGTGCTTGCGACTCCGGCTGGCGGAATCTTGGCGGATCGCGGGAGACATCGCGGGGTTCTTGTGGTGCTCGGCATTGTTCTGATGGCTGCATCACTGTTGTTTGTCCCCATGAAGCGTTCGCTGCCTCTTGCCGTTGTCGTGGTAGCAATGCTTTGCGTCCAATATGGCATCCAATCGCTGCTGAAACCGATGCTTCAAATTGAGACGGTGCGCATGACGGGCCCAGAAAAGGTT
>URQR01000239.1 GCA_900550065.1 uncultured Eubacteriales bacterium
AGAACGGCTGGCCTTCATGATAAGGCCAGCCGTTTTTAAATATAGAAAAATTATAAGGGGGAAAATTACATATTCTTGAGTCTTGCTTCGAGCTTGTCGTGCTCCTCCATAATTTCCTTCGGGAGACGGTCGCCAAACTGTGCAAAGAACTCTTTCTGGCTATTAACTTCTTCCATCCAAACGTCCTTGTCGATGCTCAGAAGCTCTTCCATAACCTTCGGGTCAATGTCGAGGTCGGTCGTATCAATGCTCTCCGGCAGATAACCAATTGCGGATTCTTTTGCGTCAACCTTACCCTCGCAACGATCTAAAATCCAGTTGAGCACGCGCATATTGTCGCCAAAGCCCGGCCACATGAATTTGCCGTCGTCGTCGAGACGGAACCAGTTAACATGGAAGATTTTCGGCGCCTTTTCCGGATCAATCTTTGCGCCCATCTCAAGCCAGTGTGCAAAATAATCCGCCATGTTGTAGCCAACGAACGGCTTCATCGCCATCGGGTCGCGGCGAACAACGCCAACCGCGCCAGCCGCAGCAGCCGTCGTCTCGGACGCCATCGTCGCGCCTACAAATACGCCGTGATTCCAGTCAAACGCCTGGTATACCAGCGGAGCCGTCTTTGCGCGGCGGCCGCCGAATACGATTGCGCTGAGCGGTACACCCTGCGGATTCTCAAATTCGGACGAAATGCACGGGCAGTTGATTGCCGGTGCTGTAAAGCGGGAGTTCGGATGCGCGAGCTTGTTGCCCTCTGCCGTATACTCCTTGCCGTTTACCTTCGCGCCCTTCCACTCGGTCGCGTTCTCCGGCGGGTTCTTGTCAAGGCCTTCCCACCATACTGTCATATCGTCGTTGTTGATTGCAACGTTCGTAAAGATTGTATTTTTCTTTGTAGCAGCAAGCGCGTTCGGGTTCGTCTTCTCGCTCGTACCCGGTGCAACACCGAAGAAACCAGCCTCCGGGTTAACGGCATAGAGTCTGCCGTCCGGGCCAATGCGAATCCAAGCGATGTCGTCGCCCACTGTCCAAACCTTGTAGCCCTTTTCCTTCAAGTACTTCGGCGGAATCAGCATAGCCAGGTTCGTCTTACCGCAAGCAGACGGGAATGCTGCCGCAATGTATTTTACTTCGCCTTTCGGGTTCTCAAGGCCGAGGATGAGCATATGCTCCGCCATCCAGCCTTCCTTCATACCCTGGTAAGAAGCGATACGCAGTGCGAAGCACTTCTTGCCGAGCAGTACGTTACCGCCGTAAGCGGAGTTAACGGACATAATCGTGTTGTCCTGCGGGAAATGTACAATATAACGCTCGTCCGGATTTACATCCTTTTTCGCGTGCAGACACTTTACAAAATCACCGTCAGCGCCGAGCGATTCCATAACCTTGTCGCCGATTCTTGTCATGATTGCCATGTTGAGTACAACGTAGATGCTGTCTGTCAGCTCAATGCCGATTTTGCTAAACGGCGAACCAACCGGACCCATCGAATACGGAATTACGTACATCGTACGGCCAACCATCGAGCTGTCATAGAGCTTGTTCAGCTTTGCATACATCTCGTCCGGCGCCATCCAGTTGTTAATCGGGCCGGCCTCTTCTTTTGTCGGCGTGCAGATAAAGGTTCTCTCCTCTACGCGCGCAACGTCGTTTTCCGCCGTTCTGTGATAGTAACAGCCCGGGAGCTTTTCCTCGTTTAACTTAATCATTTCACCGGTAGCAACCGCTTCTTTGCGAAGCGCCTCAAGCTGCGCCTCACTGCCGTCAATCCAGATAACCTTGTCCGGCTTTGTCAGGGCTTTCATCTCTTCCAGCCATGTCAGCACTTTTTTGTTTTCTGTCATGTTTCTTGCTCCTTCCTTTTACCGCGGCGGCGCAGGTAAGCGCGCCGGTTCCCGCTTGCTTTATAATAAATTATTGTTAGCCAAATTATTATGTAATCCCAAAGTAACCCAGTATAATAATTCTTTATTATTATACCCCAAATTAAAACGAAATTGAAGCCCCTTTTTAAAAAAAGTTTTTAAAATGTGTTTGTTTTACCCAAAGCGGGAAAAAATAAAAGAGTAGTTTGTACATTCTGTCAAATTCTCTTGAAAATCGGACGCGGGCATGCTAAAATATTAACAAAGCAGAAAATTGAGGAGAAAACTATGGCAAAAATGATTGCACAAAACAAAAAGGCGCGCCACGATTATTTTGTAGAAGAAACGTACGAGGCCGGGATTGAGCTTTGCGGCACAGAGGTTAAGTCGATGCGCGCCGGGCGCGTAAATTTGAAGGATTCGTACGCAAGCGTCACGCGCGGCGGCGAGTTGTACCTGCATGGGATGCATGTAAGCCCATACGAGCAGGGCAACATTTTTAACCGCGACCCGCTGCGGGAGCGGCGGCTTTTAATGCATAAACGCGAGATACGAAAGCTTGCGGCCGCTGCGGCGCAGATGGGGTACGCGCTTGTACCGCTGTCGCTGTATTTTAAAGACGCGCGCGTAAAGGTCGAGCTCGGCGTATGTAAGGGTAAAAAGCTCTACGACAAGCGCGACGACGCGGCGAAACGCGACGCAAAACGCAACATCGACCGCGCGCTGCGTGCGCGCAGCCGGTAATGCCGCAGGGGATAATTGTAGCAGAATTGTCATATATATAAGGTTGACATCTTG
>URQR01000240.1 GCA_900550065.1 uncultured Eubacteriales bacterium
CACAGCCAATTGGCTGTGCTTTTTCTTTTTTGTCTCCTTTCTTTATTTTTCGTCAAATGTCTTTACTTTTTCGGGAAATATCTTTACATTTTCCTAATATGTGCTATGATATATACTGTATGTAATTTTAATCGTATCTTTTGGGGGAAGAGTTATGTATATCGTAGTCATCGGAATGGGAAAGGTCGGCACAGCATTGACAGAATCCCTGTCCGGCGAAGGACACGACATTGTCGTAATTGACAATAAATCCGACGTGATTGAAAACGCGGTCAATAAAAGTGATGTTATGGCGCTGCTCGGAAACGGCGCGACCTATAGAGTGCAAAAAGAAGCGGGCGTTGAAAAGGCAGAATTGCTGATTGCCGTTACGCCGTCGGACGAGCTCAATATTCTTTGTTGTATGATTGGGCGTAAAATCGGCGCAAAAAATACAATTGCGCGTGTACGCAACCCGGAGTATTCGAGCCAGCTTTTATTTATGCGCAACGAGCTTGGGCTCAGCATGATGATTAATCCGGAATATGAGGCAGCGAGCGAAATCAGCCGTATCCTGCGCTTTCCTTCCGCAAGCCGAATCGACTATTTCGCAAAGGGGCGGGTCGACCTTGTGGAGTTTAAGCTTCCGCAGAACAGTATGCTGGGTGGTCAGCCGATTAATATGCTCTACAAAAAGACAAAGGCAAAGGTGCTCGTCTGCACTGTGCAGCGCGATAAAGAAGTCGTAATCCCGGACGGAAACTTTATCCTGCAAGACGGCGACCGGGTCAGCGTTGCCGCGTCGCACGTGGACTTAGCCTCATTTTTTAAAAACGTTGGTGTGTTTAAACAAAAGATTAAAAATGTACTGCTGATTGGCGGCGGAAAAATCTCCTACTATCTTGCACGCCAGCTTTTAGAAATTGGAATCAGTGTCAAAATTATTGAGCAGGACCGGCAGCGCTGCATGGATTTAAGCGATCTACTGCCGCGCGCTACAATCGTGTGCGGCGACGGGACGGACCAGAGCCTGCTTTTAGAAGAAGGCATCACACAGACGGACGCGTGCGTAGCGCTGACTGGCATAGATGAGGAAAATATTATCGTATCGGTCTATGCAGCGATTAAAGGTGTAATCAAGGTTGTAACAAAAATTACACGCACCTCGCTAAAAGATATCCTCGACAGTGTGGGTTTGGAAAGTATTATTTCTCCAAAAGAGCTGACAGCAAGTATTATCCTGCGCTATGTGCGTGCGCTGCAAAATTCGGTTGGCAGCAATATTCAGACCCTGCACAAACTCGGGGCTGACAATGTCGAAGCGCTCGAATTCCGCGTGACAAAAAACGTGCGTCTGACCAATATTGCACTTAAAAACCTTTCGTTAAAAAAGAATTTGCTGATTGCCAGTATCATTAAACGAGACCGCGTTGTCATTCCCAGCGGCGACGATACACTTGAGCCCGGCGACAGTGTAATCGTTGTAACGAGCAACAATACGCTGCGCGATTTGCAGGATATATTGGCTTAATACGGCTTTTACTATCAAAGAAAGGTTTGTTTCTATGAATTATAAAATGGTGTTTCATATTATCGGGCGCATTCTGCTCGTTGAGGCGCTTTTATTGGCTGTCCCGCTTGCGGTCAGCCTAATATACCGCGAAGACATCATACTTGCATATGTCCTTCCGATTCTGCTGCTAATCGCCACAGGCTTGGCGCTTGGCTATAAGCAGCCAAAAAACAGCGCAATCTATGCAAAAGAGGGCTTTTTTGTTGTATCGCTGTCATGGATTGTAATTTCCCTGTTTGGTGCGCTGCCGTTTTGGCTCAGCGGGGCAATCCCTTCCTATTTGGACAGCTTTTTTGAAACGGTGTCTGGTTTTACAACGACGGGCGCGAGCATATTGGCCGAAGTGGAATCGCTTCCTATGTCTTTGTTGTTTTGGCGAAGCTTCACACATTGGGTCGGCGGCATGGGTATCCTCGTCTTTGTGTTGGCAATTCTGCCAAAGGTAGAGACAAGCTCCATTTACCTAATGAAGGCGGAGGTGCCGGGGCCGCAGGTCGGTAAGCTTGTGTCAAAAACAAAGCTCACGGCAAGAATTCTCTACGGGATTTATATTATCCTTACGCTGATACAGATTTTATTTCTGCTCGCCGGCGGTATGCCGCTTTTTGACAGCATCACGAATGCATTTGCGACGGCAGGCACGGGCGGATTCAGCATAAAAAATGCGAGTATCGGCGCCTACCACAGCGCCTATATCGACTGGATTATCACAATTTTTATGATTCTGTTCGGAATTAACTTCAACCTGTTTTATTTTGTTATTTCCGGTCAGCTTATCGCTGCGCTCAAAAGTGAGGAGCTGCGTTGGTACATTGGAATCATTGCGGGGGCGGCGCTGCTGATTGCAGGCAATATCCTTCCGCTTTACGGTAATATCGGCGAGGCGCTGCGCCATTCCTCGTTTCAGGTGGCCTCTATTATCACGACAACAGGGTTTGCCACAGTGGACTTCAACACATGGCCGACCTTTTCCAAAGGTTTGCTGGTGCTTTTGATGTTTCTCGGTGCATGTGCGGGTTCAACAGGCGGCGGACTGAAAATCTCACGTGTTGTAAT
>URQR01000241.1 GCA_900550065.1 uncultured Eubacteriales bacterium
TTTATTCAAGTTTTTTGACTCGCCGTGGATAATATCCGGCAGCGGCTCACTCGTCAGCATTGTGTTAAATACCTGATCCGACTCCGTATTCGTTTTCGACGCAGTCCCATGCAGCGTGATGTTGGTCCGCTTTGCCGCTTCCTGATAAACCGGCCATGTATCGTCAAACACATTCGTACCCCAAAAATGCATATGAACCGTAAGCGTCAAAGGATCGGCAGACGCCAATGTCCCCTCCAGCTTCGTTACGTCCTGTGTGCTTCCTCCGTCTGTACCGCCATTACAACCCGCTAGCATAAGCGCCGCAAGGCCGCCTGCGATTGCAGACATCACAATTTTCCTTTTCTTCATTTCTCCCTTTCCACCTTTCATATTATTTTAATACTAAATGAATCCCCTGTTTGATTTCCATAAATCCCATAATGGATTCCAGTTGTATTTTACACTATTTTTACAATGAAGTAAATACCCTAAATGACAGAAATTCATTTTTTTATGTATTTTTTATACCAAATTCTATTTTTATACAACAAATCAATGCAATACGCTTACAAGTTGTTACCACCGCTATTTAACGCAACCGGAACGCCATCCACCTCAATCCAAACAGTGCAGCCGGACGGATTATACACCATTTTCCCATCGACGCTGAATTTCAGCGCGCGTACCGCACGGATATAATCCGCAACCTCTATGTTTGTAGCATACCATACATCGTCCTGCCCGCTGACGCGCTTAAGCAATTCTTCCATCATATCCCAGTTTTTATCATTGTCAAACTCGTAGCTATGTCCCCACACATAAAACAACGGCATTTTCCACCATCTTGGCTCCTCAAAAGCAGCAATACAAGACATCGCTTCCTTGTGGTGGCAGGTCGGGTGCCATGTTAGAAAGTTTTCCGGCAGAGCAACACTGTGGTGCGCCTGCGTCGTCCGGCTGTATTCAATGCCAAGTAGCGGCAGCGCCGACAGTACAGTATCATTATATGTACCAAATGGATAGGACATACCGCGCACAATTGTATCGCCGAGCGCCTCAAGCGTTTGCCGGTCGTCAATAATTTGTGTGCGCAGCTCGTCGTTTGTTACGCCGCGCAGGTCCGGATGTGTCACCGTATGGGCGGATATCTCATGTCCTGCGTACAACTCCTTTACGTCTGACGCTTTGACTTTGTTCTCGTACGGCTGCTCCGGGGTCGATAAAAACCCCGAATTAAGATGGAATGTTCCCTTTACCTGATAGCGGTTCATTAGCTCCACTAAACGGTAATCGGCAAACGGGCCGTCGTCATAACTGAAGGTTACCGCCCGTTTTTTCCCCTCTGGATAGCAGTTTAGCGATATATTCATATTGTTTTTCCCTCCTTACCGCTGTATTTTACCACTCTATATACAAAAATGCAATCCTATGAACAAAAAAAGAGCCTCTATAGGAGGCTCTAACTTCTGTGTTTTCTTTAACGCATCCGAAGCCGGACATTGTCCGCAATCATTGCAATAAATTCGCTGTTTGTCGGCTTTCCCTTGTCGGAATTAATCGTATATCCAAACAGTTTTTCCATCGTCTCGGTACGCCCACGGTTCCACGCAACCTCAATTGAGTGACGGATTGCGCGTTCCACGCGGCTCGGCGTCGTTTTAAACATTTTTGCCAAATCGGGGTAAAGCTGTTTCGTAATATGATTGATTACTTCCATATTGTCAATTGCCATCAGGATTGCGCTGCGAATAAATTGATATCCCTTTATATGGGCCGGTACACCGACCTCATGAATAATATTTGTCACAACCATCTCAAGGTCTTCGCGGTCGTAACGCTTTTTCGCATCGTCGCTGAATACCAGTTTTTCCTGCTTTGGCACAATTGCCGCTTTCTGTGCCGGCACAGCGGGTGTCGTACCGCCAAATTCACGGATTCGCTCTGTCAGAGAATCGAGTTCAAACGGTTTTAGCATAAAGTACTGCGCCCCGAGGTCGGCCGCCTTCTGTGTAGCCTTTTCCTGTCCTACACCGGACAGCATCATGCAAACCGGCTCTTTTTCCAAATCCGTATTCTTAATTTTTTTCAACACGCCAAGCCCATCAATATAGGGCATAATCATATCGAGCAGAACAACGTCGGGTTTTGTCTCTTTTATAAGTTCAAATGCCTCTCGGCCATCATGTGCGACCCCCGCAACCGTAATTCCGTCCTGACTATCCAAATAATCTTTCACTGATTTTACAAATTCCTCACAATCGTCCGCCAATAAAACCGAAATACTGTTGTCCATCTTCTCAATCTCCTAACTGTAATTTTTTTCCTGTCAGTATAATATCACACGTAACTCTAAAATGCAATAGTTTTTTGGTAAAATTTACAAATTTTTTCCAGCTCGGAGTTTTGCACAATTTGTCGTCCAAAAATTGGTTATTTTTTCTAATTAGAGGAATATTTTCCCCATCTTATGATTATACTTATATCGTATCATACTTTACACAAGATTAACAGTACAGGGGGACAATCTATGTTTTTATTTCAAAACACAGCTTATTCACACGCAGCAAAAACGCTGCAGCGTCAACAACAGGTGCGGGAGCACGC
>URQR01000242.1 GCA_900550065.1 uncultured Eubacteriales bacterium
CGGAATGTACGACCATGTGGCACATGGCGCGGGTTTGGCTGTAATTTTCCCCGCATGGGCAAAATATGTCTACAAGGCTGCGCCGGAGCGGTTCGCGCAGTACGCAAAGGATGTGTTTGACGTGGCCTATGACGGCACAAACGCAGAGGAAGCCGCGCGCGAAGGGATTGCGCGGACGGAACGATACTTTCAAGAAATCGGGATGCCGGTCCGGCTGCATGAGCTTGGCGTCGGTACGGAGGGCTTTGGCGAAATGGCGGACAAGTGTACGTTTTTTGGCGGGCGGACGCTGCCGTGCCATATTACGCTTGGAAAACAAGAGATTGTGGACATATTTGAGCTTTGTAAATAATAGGGGTTAATTTTAATATTTCCGGTCTATTGTGTGAAACTGTAGCTGACAAAAGAGCAAGATGTGGAGATTGAGTTTATGATAAAGTTTTTTAGTCTACGTGATTTTCCGAAGTCGGATGAAAATATTTATATCTTCACAGACGGCCTGCCGTTTGACCCCGTTTTGCACACGCATGACTTTATTGAGCTTGTCTATGCGCTTTCCGGCACGGGTATTCACGAAATCAACGGGGTCGAATACGAGGTGAAAAAGGGTGACTTGCTGTTTATTAATAAAGGGCAGACACACCGGTTCACTTCGTCGCGGGACAGGCTGTACGTAAATTTTTTGATTAATCCGAAGTTTATCAGTTCGGAGCTCGTCGACCATGAAAATGTGATGGACTTTCTGTCGCTGAGCCTGTTTGACGAATTTCAGGGATATGTAGCGGACGGACGGCCCGTCGTTTCCTTTAAGCGGGGAGACAGCGCCGAGGTGGAGTTTATTGTAAAGCGGATGATTCATGAGTTTCAGAAAAAACAGATTGGCTATAGTGCAATCTTGAACTGCTACATGAAGGTATTGTTTGCAAAAATGTTCCGGGAGATGAATAACGGGAAAAGGAATCCGGTGGGCGAGGGGCGCCTGCCGCCGGAAATTATTAAATATATTGACGATAATTGCTTTAGGAGGCTGACGCTTCAGGAGCTTGCTGACAAAACCTTTTATAATCCGGCCTACTTCAGCAGGCTGTTTAAACGTTGCTATGGTAAAACAGTAACGGAATATATGCAGGAAAAGCGGGTGCAGGAGGCGAGCCGCCTTCTGATTGATACAGACCTGCCAATTGAAGAGATATGTCATAAGGTCGGGTATTCGGACAAGGGGACGTTTTACGGTATATTTAAAGCGCATCAGGCCCTTACACCGAAGGCATTTCGTACCAAACATCAGAAAAAGTAGGGTTTTTTACACAAAATCTCAACAATACATGTAAAAATACAACACTTTCTTTGTAAAAAATACATACTGACATGGACTAAGGTTTCTTATAGAATTACTATATAAGAAACCTTTTTTTATATCATATTATACATATAAAAAGATTTATGGAGAGAGGGGCAGAAAATATGAAGAAAAAGTTATTGGCTGCACTGCTGTGCGTGTCCATGCTGCTGAGCGCGTGTTCTGCGTTGCTGGTTTTTGCAGAACCGGTAGACGAGTTCGCCGCGCTGCGGGATAAATGGAACGAGTTATTGACAGGCACAGACAGCTACGATTTGACCGACCCGGAAATTAAGGCGCAGGTCGATACAATAACGGAAACGGCAAATACGCAGTGGGCGGCGATGAATAAGGACGCCTCGCTCGGTTATCTGTGGGAAGAGGCCAGCAATTGGGCGACCTCAAACACGATTGCGGGGAATGCGACGCGGCTGTACAACCTTGCGCTGGCGTATGCGACTTATGGTTCGCCGCTCAAGGGGGACGCCGCGCTGCTGGCGGATATTGAATACGGGCTGACGTGGCTCAACGAAAACAAGTATTCGACGACGATTGCGCCGTATGACAACTGGTACGACTGGGAAATCGGGATTCCGCGTACGCTGAACAATATTCTTGTGCTGCTCTACGACGATATGACGCCGGCGCTGCGCGATTCGCTTGTCGCGGCAATGCTCAAATACAGCCCCGACCCGGCGAAGTTTAATTATATTGGAACAAAGGGCAACCAGTCCTCGGGCGCGAACCGTGTGTGGCTGTCCATGAATCACTGTATCCTCGGCGTTATTACCAATGATGCGGATAAGCTGACCTATGGGCGTGAGACGCTTGATACGGTTTTAGCGTATGTGGATTACGCAAATGCCGGTAAGGAAACCGTCGGCGACGGGTTTTACGACGACGGTTCGTTTATCCAGCATACGAGGTTTGCCTACAACGGCGGCTATGGCTTGTCGCTGATTACAGAGGTTGCAAATGCGCTGTATCTGCTCAATGGTACGCCGTGGGAACTGATGAACGGCGGGCGCGTGTACCAGTGGATTTACGACTCGTATCAGCCGTTTATGTACAAGGGCGCGCTTATGGATATGGTTTCCGCGCGCGAGCCGGCGCGCTACTACCGTACAGACCACACGGCGGGCAAGAAGTTTATGACGACGCTGACCGTGCTGGCGGCGAATGCGCCGGCAGAGCATAAGGCGGCGTTTGAAGGGATGATTAAGCGCTGGGCGACGGAAGATACGAC
>URQR01000243.1 GCA_900550065.1 uncultured Eubacteriales bacterium
CGTAGGAGTCTGGGCCGTGTCTCAGTCCCAATGTGGCCGTTCAACCTCTCAGTCCGGCTACTGATCGTCGACTTGGTGGGCCGTTACCCCGCCAACTATCTAATCAGACGCGAGTCCATCAGGAAGCGATAAATCTTTCACCGGAAGACCATGCGATCTTCCGGCAATATGCGGTATTAGCACACCTTTCGGTGTGTTGTTCCCCTCTTCCCGGTAGGTTACTCACGCGTTACTCACCCGTCCGCCACTAAGCTTCACCAGCGTCACCCCGAAGGGATCAGCCGGATGGCTCCGTTCGACTTGCATGTGTTAGGCACGCCGCCAGCGTTCGTCCTGAGCCAGGATCAAACTCTCGAAAAAAGAATATTTCGTTCGTTTGTTAGCTCATAAAAAGTGCTGACATTTCAACTCAAAAAATTAAGAATCGACAAGTTACCTTGTTTGATTGTCACTGTTTAATTTTCAATGTCCAATGCCTGATTAAGGGGGCGTATTTTTGGTTGCCCTCTCAAGCGACGTGTTTTAGTATACCACCCCACATCCTCTTTGTCAAGCACTTTTTTAAAAAATTTTTTAAAGTTCTTTTTGCACGTTGAAAATTGGGATATTATTATTTTTTTCTTCCTTAAATATATTCACTAATTTTCTTATTGCGTAATCTTTTAAAAATATGTTGACAAAATTTTAGTTCTGTACTATTATAATATATAGCAGAGTATAGATGAGCATAGTTTAGAATAGTGTTAGAGTAGTTTATAAAATGAATTGTATATTTGTTCACTCCTCTGCTATATAATAAATTTAGTTGGAGGTATTTTTTATGTCTAAAAACATTCCGAACAGAATCATCTTAACTGAAGATCAAATTCCACGCCAATGGTACAACATAAAGGCAGATATGAAGGCAAAGCCGGAGCCGTACATCAATCCGGCTACTATGCAGCCCGTCACCGTGGAAGACCTTGAACCGATTTTTGCAAAAGAGCTTTGCAAACAGGAATTGACAGAGGAACGTTACATTGATATTCCCGAACCAGTGCTCGACTATTACAAAATGTACCGGCCTTCACCGGTCATCCGTGCTTACTCGCTCGAAAAGGCGCTTGGCACACCCGCGAAAATCTATTATAAGTATGAAGGAAACAACACATCCGGGAGTCACAAGCTCAATTCCGCCGTGCCGCAGGTTTACTACAATAAAATGCAGGGCATCGAGCGGCTTACAACAGAGACCGGTGCGGGGCAATGGGGTACAGCGCTTTCCATGGCCTGCGCGTATTTTGATATGCCTTTGCGTGTTTACATGGTAAAGGTGAGCTATGAGCAAAAGCCTTACCGCCGCGCCATTATCGAAACCTACGGCGGCAATGTTTTTGCAAGCCCGAGCAATTCGACTAATATTGGACGCAGTATCTTGGAGAAAGATCCCGGCAATACAGGCAGCCTCGGAACAGCAATCAGCGAGGCGGTTGAGGTTGCGACCTCGACTCCAAACACGCGCTACAGCCTCGGTTCTGTTATGAATCAGGTACTTTTGCACCAGTCTATCATTGGACTTGAGTCGAAAAAGCAGCTTGAACTTGTCGATGAATATCCGGATTATGTGATTGGATGCAGCGGCGGCGGGAGTAACCTCGGCGGAATCGCCGCGCCGTTTATACAGGATAAACTGACAGGAAAAGCAAATCCGTACATTATTGCAGTAGAACCCTCGGCCTGCCCATCGTTTACGCGTGGAAAATATGCCTACGATTTCTGCGATGTCGGCCACGTGACGCCGCTTGCAAAAATGTATACGCTCGGAAGCGGGTTTATACCGACGAGCATCCACGCCGGCGGTCTGCGCTATCACGGAATGTCGCCGATTTTAAGCAAGCTTTACCACGATGGTTACATCGACGAGGCGCGCGCGGTCGGTCAGAAAAGCGTATTTGACGCCGCGACGATGTTCGCAAAATACGAAGCGATTTTGCCAGCGCCGGAGTCGTCGCACGCAATCCGTACGGCAATTGACGTTGCGCTCGAGTGTAAAGAACGCGGCGAGGCAAAAACGATTCTGTTTGGCCTGACAGGTAATGGCTACTTTGACCTCGCGGCATATGAAAACTACAATAACGGGAAAATGCAGGACTATGCACCGAGTGATGAGGATATTGAAAAAGGCCTTTCCGGCCTTCCGCACATCCCCGGGATTCAGGAATAACATACAAATAGGCCGCGGCGTTTTGTCGCGGCCTATTTGTATCAACAATTAAGGAGGAGCCCCATATGTGTAAAGGCTGTATCTTTGACCTTGACGGAACGCTGCTTAATACGATTGGCACAATCGCCTCTTACGGCAACGCAGCACTTGAAAAATTCGGCCTTGCGCCAATTGAACCTTCGACCTATAAACAGCTTGTCGGCAACGGCGCATCCACTCTCGTAAGACGGATGCTGGCGCAAAACGGCATCAAGGACGTATTTCTGCACCTGACCTTCCTGCAAAACCAGGATGCCTACACCTACCTGAGCACACCCATCGGTGTGGCCAGCTGGACCATTGCGGTGGAGATGCAGTTTTACCTGATTTTCCCG
>URQR01000244.1 GCA_900550065.1 uncultured Eubacteriales bacterium
GGCGGTATAACCTTTACGGGAGCGCACACGACGGGGCCTACAACAAGCGTACGGTCGCGCACAACACGATGCTTGTCTACGACCCGGACGAAAGTATGAATCACCACGGCACAAAAGTCAACGACGGTGGACAGAAGATTGCCGGCGGTGAAAAAGGTACGATTGACGCGCTGCTGGCTGCGGATTATAAATCCGGCGAGGTACAGGGGCACGAATTCGGTCCCGACCCGTCGGAGCCGGACTACACCTATTTAAAGGGTGAATTAACAAGCGCGTACAGCAAAAATAAAATGAGCGACTTTGACCGCAGCTTCCTGTTTTACAACCTAAAGGACGAGACGCATCCCGCGGCGATGATCGTGTTTGACCGCGTCGTGTCCAAAAACAAAGACTTTAAAAAGACTTGGCTGCTGCACGGTGTAGAGGAACCGACTGTGACAGGGAATCAAACTGTTTTCCGTAACGATACCATCGGCTATAACGGAAAGCTGACGGTCGATACTCTTTTACCGGAGGCGGACAACACACAAATTAGTGTAATTGGCGGAAAGAACAATTTTTTCTGGGTAGATGGAGACAATTACGCCAGCAAAGACAAAAACGGCAATACACTTGGCGGATTGCCACAGGATAGGACGCACGATTCGGACGGTTACCGTATCGAGGTATCGCCCAAAACAGCGGCGGAAACCGACTATTTTCTTAATGTTTTACAGGTCGGCGAGAGCAAGCCCGACACGCCCGCCCTGCCGGTGCAAAAGATTGAGACGCAAACCCACGCGGGCGCGCAGATAGCGGACCGCGTCGCGGTATTCTCTAAGAAGGACGGCCGCACGAGTCAGCCGGTGACCTTTTCTTTCACAGGAGAGGGCACGTTTAAAATCAATGTCGCCGACGTGTACGCCGGCGTGTGGCACATTCAAAAGGACGGCGTATCGCTCGGTACGGCAGCCGCGACGGATGAGGGCGGCCTGCTGAGCTTTGAGGGCGGTGCGGGCAGCTATACGCTGACGTACGACGCGGGCGCGGTTGACCCGAACCTACCTATTACAATCCGCAATATGGCCTCTCAAGCCGCGGGCGGCGCGCTGACCGTCAGCGCAGATATCTCCGGCGCGACGGAGAATGCGTACGTCATGCTGGCGCTCTACGACAGCGACGGCAAAATGACTTATATCACGCAGACGCCCTATGTAGGCCAAAAGCAGTATGCGTTTTCGCTTCCCGCCGGAAGCGTTTCGGCCACAGAGGCGATGCTGTTCGTGTGGAGCGGCACATGCGAGGCGCTTCCGCTCTCCTCCACACAAAAAATTAATTTGTAATTAAAGAAAGGAGTTTATAAAATGTTAGTATGGATGGATTATGCACAAAATTTGGAAACAGAATGGCAGCAGTGTATAGAAGAGGGCATTGATGTCTCCAGCTATAAAGAGCTGTTTACACAGATTAAGCAAATGGCGCCGTCGCGCCAGAGAATGAAGATGGCGGACGAGCTGTTTCATCTGCTTTCGGCCCTGCCAGTGCAGGCGGACTACGCTTATGAGGAGCCGTCGGACTGGGAGGGGATTCAGGCCTGCCTCCCCAAAGAACAGCCGGCGCTGCAAAACACACTGGATAAAGACGCGCTTTGTGACAAAATCCACGGTGCGTGGCTCGGCAGAATCTGCGGCTGCCTGCTTGGTAAGCCGATTGAAGGACGGCGCACAAGCGAGCTTTTGGAGATGATGCGCGACAGCGACAATTTTCCTCTTAACCGCTACTTCTCCGCCGGCGAATTCTCCGACAGTTTTCGTAAGGAAAAAGCAGAGTGGTTCGCGCGCGAGGGCTATGCCGACCAGCTCGGCGGCGCTGCGCCGAGCGACGACGATACGAATTACACGGTGCTCGCGCTTAAGCTAATTAAAAAGTACGGTAAGAACTTTACGTCGGACGACGTGATTGAAATGTGGCTTTCCGATCTGCCTGTAATTGTGACCTGCACAGCGGAGCGTATCGCCTACCGCAATGCGCTCTGCGGTTTAACACCGCCACAGACGGCAACGTACAAAAACCCGTACCGGGAATGGATTGGCGCGCAGATTCGGGGCGATTTGTTTGGCTATATCAATCCTGCCGACCCAAAGACGGCCGCCCACATGGCGTGGCGTGATGCGCGTGTATCCCATATAAAAAATGGTATTTACGGCGAAATGTTTATCAGCGCGATGCTCGCGGCTGCGGCGGTATGCAGCGACCGGGAGGAAGTTGTACGTATAGGCTTGTCGCAGATTCCGCATAAGTCGCGCCTTGCACAGCAAGTGCGCCTTGTCATAGACTGGTACCACGAAGGGATATCTATTGATGACGCGGCTGCGCGCATACATGAGCTTTATGACGAGTACACCGAGCACGATTGGTGCCACACGATTTCAAATGCAATGCTCGTAGTGATTGGTATTTTATTTGGCGGCGGCGACTTCGCAAAGTCAATCTGCCCCATTGTACAGGCCGGCTTTGACACGGACTGCAACGGCGCGACCGTCGGTTCTATCAT
>URQR01000245.1 GCA_900550065.1 uncultured Eubacteriales bacterium
CTCTGCCGGGACGCTGTCCGGCGGCGAGGCGCAGCGTATCCGCCTTGCGACACAGATTGGCTCGAGCTTGATGGGCGTGCTTTACATCTTAGACGAGCCAAGCATCGGTCTGCATCAGCGCGATAATGAAAAATTGCTCGCGACGCTCAAGACGCTGCGCGATTTGGGTAATACGCTAATTGTGGTTGAGCATGACGAAGATACGATGTATGCGGCCGACCATATTATCGATATTGGCCCAGGCGCGGGGATTCACGGCGGGTATTTGGTCGCGCAGGGGACAGCCGAGGAGGTTATGCAGGTAGAGGGCTCTGCAACAGGCGACTACATGAGCGGGCGCAAATTTATCCCGATTCCGCAGCAGCGGCGTAAGCCGGACGGACGATATCTGACGGTCAAAGGCGCGGCGCAGAACAACCTAAAAAATGTGGATGTGAAAATTCCGCTCGGGCTGTTTACCTGTGTGACGGGCGTGTCCGGGTCAGGGAAATCGTCGCTCGTCAATGAAATCATTTATAAATATCTGGCGCGCGAGTTAAACGGCGCGCGCTCGAAAAACGGCACAGTGAAGCAAATTAAGGGGTTAGAGCACCTCGACAAAGTTATCGACATCAACCAATCACCGATTGGACGGACGCCGCGCTCGAACCCGGCGACATATACAGGTCTGTTTTCTGATATTCGTGAACTGTTTGCCAGCACGGTAGAGGCAAAAGTGCGCGGCTATAAGGCGGGGCGGTTCAGCTTTAACGTAAAGGGCGGACGCTGTGAGGCGTGCAGCGGCGACGGCATTATCCAGATTGAGATGCACTTTTTGCCGGATGTGTATGTGCCGTGTGAAGTGTGTAAGGGCAAACGCTATTCGAAGGAAACGCTTGAGGTAAAATATAAGGGAAAGAACATTAGCGAAGTGCTTGATATGACGGTCGAGGAAGCGCTTACGTTCTTTGAAAATCTGCCGCGCTTAAAGCGTAAAATCCAGACGCTCTATGACGTTGGCTTAGGCTATATCAAGCTTGGGCAATCGTCGACGACGCTGTCCGGCGGCGAGGCGCAGCGCGTCAAGCTTGCGACAGAACTGAGCAAGCGCAGCACGGGCAAGACGATTTATATTTTGGACGAGCCGACCACCGGCCTGCATGTAGCGGATGTGCATCGCCTGTTAGAGGTGTTACAGCGGCTGGTCGACGCGGGCAACACCGTGCTTGTTATTGAGCACAACCTTGATGTAATTAAAACGGCCGACCATATTATCGACCTCGGTCCGGAGGGCGGCGACGCAGGCGGAGAGGTTTTGTGCGTCGGTACGCCGGAGCAAGTTGCAAAGTGCGAAAAGTCGTATACGGGACAATATCTAAAAAAGGTGCTTGAAAAGGAAAAGAACAGAAAATAAAAAAACGCCAAAGGCGCAGAAGAACCGCATGAAATATTTATCGATATTTTATGCGATTTTTCTTTACTTATCCGCGCAAAAGAGGTAAAATAAACTGTAATACGTTTGTCAAATGACGAAAGATGAGCATAAATTTAGGAGGATGGATACATGAGTGAGGCAGTACGTCGTATTTTTGTTGAAAAAAAGGACGAATTCGCAGTTGAAGCGCAGGGGATGCTTGCCGATTTAAAGGAAAATTTATCGCTTGACGGCCTTACAGACGTGCGGATTATCAACCGCTATGACGTTACGGGAATCAGCGACGAAGAATATATGCAGGCGCGCAGCCTGATTTTTTCTGAGCCTCCTGTTGACAACTGCTACGATGAAGAAATTGAAATTGATGCAAATGCGCGTGTCTTTGCGATTGAGTATCTTCCGGGGCAGTACGATCAGCGCGCGGACTCGGCGGAGGAGTGTATCTCTATTTTGACGCAAAAGGCGCGCCCAACGGTCAAGTCGGCGAAGCTTATCGTTTTGGCGGGGACTATCAGCGATAGTGAGTTTGAAGCAGTGAAAAGTTATGTCATTAATCCGGTAGAAATGCGGCTGGCGTCGCTTGAAAAGCCGGAAACGCTTGCGCTCGACGTGACCGTCCCGGAGGATGTTGCGGTTGTCGAGGGCTTTCTTTCGATGGATGACGACGCGCTTGCGCAAATGATAGGCGAGATGGGCTTTGCAATGGACAAAGACGACCTACAATTTTGCCGCGCGTATTTTAAAGATACGGAAAAGCGCGACCCGACGGTGACGGAGCTTCGTATGATTGATACATACTGGTCGGATCACTGCCGCCACACGACGTTTGGGACAAAAATTAAAGAGGTTACAATTCCGGACGGAGCGTACAGCACATGTATCAAAGATACGTACAAATCCTATTTAGAAACGAAAAACGAGCTCTATCCAGATGGGCGCGATACGACGCTGATGGATATTGCGCTGATGGCGATGAAAAAGCTCAAAAAGGACGGCGTTTTGACGAAGCTGGACGAGTCGGAGGAAATTAATGCGTGCAGCATTGAGGTCGACGTCGATGTTGACGGAAGGATAGAAAAATGGCTT
>URQR01000246.1 GCA_900550065.1 uncultured Eubacteriales bacterium
ATAAGGTGCTCTTCTCGTGTGATATGTTCGGCTGCCTCTACTGCGAGCCGCGCACGTTCGACTATCTGACAGCGGATAAAGAAGCGTACGACGACGCATTTTTATACTACTATACTGCCATCTTTTCCCCGTTTAAGCCGCATGTGCTTGCCGGAATCGCAAAGGTGGAAGGGCTGGAAAAGGAATTTATCTGTACCAGCCACGGTCCCGTGCTGACAAAGGCGACAATGGACGAAGTGATTCAAAAGTATAAGGCATGGTCGACACCTACGCCAAAAGAAAAGAAAAGCGCGGCAATTTTATACGTTTCCGCATACGGCTACACCCGTATGCTCGCTGAAAAAGCGTACGAGATTGCTGTAGAAATGGGCTTTGAAGCGCAAATCCGCGACATTATCAAGCAGGACGCATCACAGAGCGTCGCGCTCGCAAATGAAAGCGATATTCTGCTGTTTGGTTCGCCAACGATTAACCGCGATGCGTTAAAGCCTGTATGGGACACAATCAGCTCGATTGATGCGGTGAATTGCATGAAAAAGCCTGCGCTCGTGTTTGGCTCCTACGGCTGGAGCGGCGAGGCGGTCGGTGTGCTCAAAACCCGTTTGGAAGGGTTGAAATTTAACGTTTACGGCGACGGCTTTCGGGTTAACTTTATGCCGTCTGAAAAAGATATGCAGGACTTTGAAGCGTATGTGCGCGAATTTTTGGCACAGGCATAATTGAAAGTAAAAAACAGGCCGCAGCTTTCTGCCGGCCTGTTTTTTTATTGCGCACTATAAAAAGCTCTTATTTTTTCACCGTAATGACCGGTCTCACGCCTAATTGCGCCCCCGTATCTTGAAAGAGGGCGTAGCCGTTTTCATCAATACACCGCTCCATTGTACTGTTGCCGCCATAGGCGTCGACCAGCCAGTAGGCCCGATTTACCGAAATGGTAAACTTTCCCTCCTGTACATCCTGCAAACTCACAGTCCGCACCAAATCCACGCTCGTCTGATAATAGGCATCCTCGCCGTTCCCATACGCGGCCTTCGGGTTCGCTGTCCAAAACTTTGGGTGGCTGCCGCCGTCGCTCTGTGAGGCCATCGCACCCGGCAAAAAAGCATTTGTCCGCATTGCAATAAGCCTTTCGCGCTCCTGCGTGCTGAATTCCTCCAAAAATACGCTGTTGAGCCAGCTGCGCAGCGTGCTGCTGCTCCATACGTTTTGCGCCGCATTTGTGCCGTTGCCCTGCTCAAACGACATTGCCGCAACGCAGCTTTTGCTGACAAGCGTCATCGTCTCTGAATCCTCAGACAGAACCTCCCACTGAACAGAGTTTCCATGATAGCGGCCAAACTCAACCACCCGCGGGCGCGAGACATAGGCGACAGCCGCCACACATATAGCGCAGACCAACAAAGCTACGCTGCTATACAGCGCAACCCGCTCGTGCCGCACAAAATAGCGGGCTACTGCCTTATAATTGACAGCAAAAACCATAACTGCTGCGGCAAACAATACATCTACAAGGCTCGAAAACAAGAACATATGCTTTCCGATATCGGCCTCGCCATTTGCCGCCATAGGCAGGGCTAAGCTCAGCCACAAGCATGCCGTCAGCATCCAAATCCCGCTATATGCCGCCATTCGCCGCCAGCTGATTTTCTTCCAATTCTGAATACATACTATCACAAGCCAGACACACACCGCGGCAAGCAGGCACAGTAAACACAGAATAAACGGCGCATTGTGCAAAAGACCGGTCCGAATCCTTATGCGGCTCCAAAGGTTCCACCGTGCGGCATGCACCATCCGCTCCGTCTGTGAATTGCCCAAATACGGCGGGCTTAAATATGCGCTTTCTTCAACCGATACAGCCAGCTTCTCAAACAGCCTCCCCGGATGCGTCAGATAAAACCTTACTACGTCCATGCGACTGATTTTATTGAAAAAATCCTGCTTAAACTGCTCCGAGTGGATATCGACCGGATAATTGTCCATATAAATATGCGTCCCTGCAAGCACCGCATATTTTTCATCTATCCCCAAGTCACGCAAATCCTGTTCCGGCGTCGGGCTGTCCTTCAGTACGCCGAAAAACACCGACTGGTACGAGGTGTCCATGTTCATCCACCCCGGTACGGAGAAATACAGCACGCCGCACGCCAAAATACACGCCGCCGACAGGCCGGTAAACCATACAGCCTTTTTCCGGCCTCCTGCCTTCCAGCCGGCTATAGTCGAAATCAGCGCGATTACAACCGCAAACGGCACATTTGACAGCTTCGCACCGGCAAAGAAATACAACGTAATATAAAACAGCAGAAGCCGCCATACCGTTTGCCGCTCTACAAGCTGCAGGCCCGCGCCAATGAGCAGCAAAAGGCAGAAAAACTGCACCGCCTCGCCATACAATGAGTTAAAGTAGAGCAAATAGCCCATGTCGCAGAATAAAAACAAAACCAAT
>URQR01000247.1 GCA_900550065.1 uncultured Eubacteriales bacterium
TTTGAAAAACACGAAAATGGAGTATTATGTCGTTGCGCTCCTGTTGCTTGTTTATCTGGTTGTGACAATAATTTATCACAATGTCCTGCTCCGTAAATTGTCTAAGCAGGCAAGACCAAAACCGAAAAATAAATAATTTGATTGCTAAAAAAACGCCCATATGGGCGTTTTTTATTGTATTGGTTTATTCTTTCGAAGTGCAAAAAGACATCGTACTTTATGCACCAAATACACACCCGCAAGAATTGCACAAATATCTACGCCGTCCAACGTACCAGTTACCCCTTTAAAAATACGGATCGGGAATATATCAAGGACAAACTGGTCAAGCAATAATAATAAAACGATAAGAATTGCCGTAATGTCCGCCGCCATCGCGGCGCCGCTACAACGCCGCAGTGCAACTCCCGCGTACAAAACCCCCAGCAAAGCATAGACCGGATATTGCATGCGCAGCAAAGTAATATTGAATTCCCATTTGCCCGTTTCGTTCAGCCATGTGATAACATAATAAAACATTACTATCATCAGAACCGGCACAAGTGCGGAAAGTAAGAATTTCATCGTATTACAAACCGCTTTTTTCATCTCACACCTCCCGCAGAGCAATCAATAAGATATCCTCGTTTTTACTGCTGCGCAAAATCGTCGTTTCTTTTTCTCCGTATTCAACCGTCGGCCGTAAGATACATCGGCTGTCAAGTGCAGCCGCTGTAACGTTATACCCACGCAAATCCATGCAAACCGTTACATCGTCGTTATAGGGCAAATATAAAACGACCAGACCGTCCCCTACACCCATACACAGCTCGTCGCTGCGCGCACAATACGCCTTACTGGGCGACAAGCTCTCCATTCCATACTGTATAAACAGCCACTTTGCGTACCCAGCATCCCACGCACCCTCAAAGTGCAGCGCATTTCTCCACGTGTACGGCATACTCGAAAAAGCGGGATTGTTAAAGCTGTCCCCCGCCTCAAACACCTGCCATATGCCGTGTGCGCCATACGTTACGCCGGCACATGCGCCCGACAATAGGCTGCGCCAGATTGCACGGCGTACGTCAGACGCGCCGAAGCGTCCGTACTCGCCGCCGAATCCATGCCCTTCATAGCACGGCTCTGTATTGATAACCGGCTTTTTATCTTTTTTGTCCAAAAACCGTTTCGACAGCCGCAGCATGTTCGACTGTCCAAGCCCTTTTTGTGCGCTAATATTATGCCCGGACTGATACGCATAAAAATGGTACTGCGGGTGCGCGCACAGATTCTCCGGCGGGTCGCCGTCCGGGTGCAGGTGCAAGGTCGTCAGCCCCTCAGGGTCAAGCTCATACAAAACGTCGAGCACGGTTTTATAAAACGCTGTCACCCGCGGTGTTTCAAACTGCGTATCGCCGGAAACCGAGTAGATTGGGTCGTATTTTTTGAACCTGCTAACCATATACCGTGCCAGCCCTTCCACGTATTCCTGCGGAATTACTGTATCCGGGCTGCAGGCCGCTCCCCACGTATCGGGTACATAGTTGACCCAAAAAAGATGTAAAAACGGCGTAAGGCCGTATCGGCGCATTACAGCTAACATCTGCTCCGCGTGGTCAAAATACGCCGGGTTGACCGAGGCAAAATCGTACTTGCCACCCACTATCCGAAATGGTTGTAAGTCGCGCTCACTCTTTGCATTGTCATGCGCTATCGGTAATACACTAATTTGCAGTGCAGTAAATCCCTGTTCGTACCGCAGACGCACGATCTCCTCCCAGTCCCGGACACGCAGCTTTTGAAACGCCATCCAAATTGTATCGGATAACAGGAAAAACGGCTTCCCATCCTTTATAAAATATGTGCCCGAAGGCGCAACCTGAAGCCTTCCCATACTACTTCCTCCTTTGTTCGTCGTTTATTTTATGGAAGCGGCTGGCATACGGGACAATAATATACGCTCCCGCCCAGATACGCTTCCTTTTTAATTTGTCCGCCGCATACCGGACACGGTAATTCCTTCGTCTTTGAGGATAAAATGGTCTTGTAGCCGCCGTTGCATCCAAACAGGTCTTTTTCCGTGTCGCGGCCCCCCTTTACCGTCATAGCAAGCAGCGTATCCTTGACTGCGCCGTACAGCTTCTCATATTCTTCTACTGTCAGCGTGTCCATTTTTCGTTTAGGATGGATACGGGCATGAAAAAGGATATCCTGCAGCACACCATTACCCAATCCCGGTATGCGCTGCTTTGTTGCTAAAAATGCTTTCACTGAAAGTTTTTCGTCTCCCGGCATAAAGAGCGTGCGAAAATAGCCAAAGTCAAACGCCTCTGACAAAGGGCTAATTTTGTCATATGCCGCCTGAAAAAACGGATTCCCAATTTCTTCATCCATTCGCACCGCCCAAACCGGGCCATACA
>URQR01000248.1 GCA_900550065.1 uncultured Eubacteriales bacterium
ACATGAATAAGAATTGAGCGGGAGGAGCGTGGTTCCTCCCTTTTTTGCAGGCGGAAGGGGACAAGGCGGCTATGATTAAATTTTGTTCGCTTGTGAGCAGCAGCAAGGGCAATGCGGTTTTGGTGTCCAACGGAAAAGCAAATATTTTAATCGACTGCGGTATCAGCAAGCGGCGCACGGCGGAGGCGCTTACGCGGGCGGGCGTGTCGCCGCATGAGATTGACGCGATTTTAGTGACGCATGAGCACAGCGACCACATCAGCGGCGTCGGCGTGATGAGCCGCGGGTTCGACATTCCGGTGTATGCGAACGAGGAAACGTGGGCGGCGATGGAGCGCTCGCTCGGACACGTGGACGAAAAAAATATGAAGCGGTTTCAAATGGGCGAGCAGTTTGAGATAAACGGCGTCGGTATATTGCCGTTCGCAACGCCGCACGACGCGGCCCGTTCGGTTGGATACAGCTTATATACCGAGGGGCTGAAGCTGTCCGTTGCGACGGACATGGGGCACATTGACGAGTCTGTCGTGGAAAGTATTTGCGGCAGCGACATTGTATTGTTAGAGGCGAACCACGACGTGGAAATGCTGCGAAACGGGCGCTACCCCGCGATGCTGAAAAAGCGGATACTGGGCGAGCTGGGGCATCTGTCCAACGACGCCTCGGCGCAGATTGCCGTACGGCTGCTGCAAAGCGGTACGCGGGCGATTCTGCTCGGGCATTTGAGCGAGGAGAACAACCTGCCCGACGTTGCGTACGCGGCGGTGCGTGACGCGCTTTCCGGCGCGGGCGCGAAAATCGAGCGCGATATTCGGCTCGCGGTTGCGAACCGGTATGAGGTCAGCGGCATGTTTTAGCAAAAGGAGTGGGGTGCGCGGTGCGGGTACGGGTCATTGCGGTTGGAAAGCTGAAGGAAAAATATTTTACGGACGCGGCGGCGGAATATGTCAAACGGCTGGGGCGCTTTGCAAAGGTTGAGTGTGTGCAAGTCGCCGACCGCCGGATACCGGAGCATGCGTCGCGCGCGCAGGAGGAGCAGGTGCTCGCGCAGGAGGGCGGCGATATTTTAGACAAAATCGGGCCGCAGGCATACGTCGTCGCGCTGTGCGTCGAGGGGGAAAGGCTCGACTCGGTCGCTTTTTCTAAAAAGCTGTCCGCGCTTGCGACAGCGGGCAGGAGCGACGTGACGTTTGTGATCGGCGGCTCGCTCGGGCTGTCCGACGCGGTGAAGCGGCGCGCCGATTTGCGCCTCAGCTTTTCGGACATGACCTTTCCGCACCAGCTTATGCGCGTCATTTTGCTCGAGCAGGTGTACCGCGCGTTTAAAATTGCGGCAAACGAAACGTATCATAAATGATATTATATATCATCAATAAAAAAGACGGCGGTTATTCGCCGTCTTTTTCTTCATAGCGCGGGCAGGCGGCGGCGTCCGGGCTTCTTGTCAGCGAGCGCGAATTTGTACAGTGACCGCAGCCCACCGCTGTCAGCTCGCCGACCCGCGACATCGTGTAGTGTGCGTGCATGTAGCGGCACGTTTCGCACGTTTTTTCCTTTTCCTCGTAGTTCGGACATGCGGGGTCGTCCGGGCACTTTGTTTGCACATCCGGGTTTGTACAGTGGCCGCACTTTACTTTTATGAACCTGCCTTCCTTTGATATGGTATAGTGATGATACATATACCGGCACGTTTCACATGTTTTTTCTTGCTGTTTCATAAAATCACCCTCCGTCTTAATTACTATAGCATAAAAATGGCACAGACCTGAAGAAAACGCGGTGCGGCTTTGCCGCAGAAGGGACCACTGTCCCGACAGCGGTTTCTTCCAAGCGCAAGAACAAAGTTCTTGCGTATATTATACCATAAATTAGCGCACAAAACTGAAAAATTGCGTTCCTGCGCAGCAGGAGGAGGGGCGGTGCCCCGACAGCAATTTTTCTAAGCGCAAAGGCCTTGTCTTTGCGTATATTATACCATGCACCCTTTGGCCTGTCCATTGACAGACGATGATATAATTTCTACAGTTTTGTTACAAACGAATTATCTTTGTCGCAGTTTGACTGCTAAAAGTTTGGTCGTGTTCAACAAATATTAGCGTTAGCGCCGAAGCGGAAAGCAAATGTTCAAGCTGCATCCGCGAAAAAATATCAATATAATTGAGCGGTTCGTCCCAAATGTAGAGATGCGCCCGTTCACATAGACTTTTCGCCAGCAGCACTTTTTTCTTCTGGCCCGCGCTGAACTGTGCCATATCTTTTTCAAACTGTACCCGCGAAAAGCCAAGCTTTCGCAAAATTGCTTTAAACAAACTCTCGTCGATTTCGCATAAGCGTGCATAGCCGGACAGCT
>URQR01000249.1 GCA_900550065.1 uncultured Eubacteriales bacterium
CAAACATGAAGGGCAAGAGACTATTATGTTGGGCGCTGGCCACCTTGCTGTTGCTTGCAATGCCGCTCAATACTGTATTTGCTGCGGAGGGGGAGAACGACATCAGTACAAGCAAGAAGATTAAGGTTGCCTGTGTAGGCGACAGCATCACAGAGGGCATCGGTGTAGCGGACGCCGCGAAGGACAGCTACCCGTCCCAGCTTCAGAATATTTTAGGCGATACATATGAGGTGGGAAATTTTGGCGTATCGAAGTATGCGGCGCTGCATACGGCAAAGTGGCCGTATTGGGACACGGATAAGTATAAAGAGTCGCAGACGTTTTTACCGGATATTGTTGTAATTATGCTCGGCACAAACGACATTAAAACGGAAAACTGGGTAGAAGGCAAGGCGAATTTTGTAAAGGATTATACCGAACTTATCAACGTATATAAAAACCTTTCCTCTAAGCCGGATATCTTTGTTGTTTCTCCGCCGCCGCTCTATTTGGACGTAAATGATGAAGTGCGCCCGCCGAACAACCTGCGCAATGAGGCAATTGATTTGTTGAAGCAGGCGGCAGAGGAAACGGATTCATACTGGATTGATGTATTTACGGAAATGGACAACCATCCGGAGCTTTTCCCTGACCAAATCCATCCGAATGAGGCCGGGGCAAAGTTTTTGGCGCAGAGGGTGGCGTATGGGGTGAATAACCCGAAAAAGCTGACGCCCACATGGTCGGAGAACCTTGCGAACCTGCCGGAGCTCGGCGACATGGAGGCAAATCTTACGCGTGAGGAGTTTGCAATGCTTGTTGTCAATATTTTTGGCTTGCAGGCGGACAGCGCGCGGACAAAGTTTGTAGATATTGCGGACTGCAAATACAAGTCGGACATTGCGTCGGCGTATGTGCGCGGTATCATAAAGGGCGTTGACAGCACGCATTTTGACCCGAACGGTGCGATTACGCGCGAGGAAATCACGGTTATGCTTTACCGTGCGTGGAAGGTGCTGTTCCCGAACGAGGACTTTACGGTTACGAACACATATGAATTTGTTGACGCGGCCGAAATTTCGGACTGGGCTGTTGAAGCTGTTACGTATTTATACGATAAAAAAATTATGGTCGGAACGGATACACTCACAATTTCTCCGCTGATCAATATTCCGCGTAAGGATGCGCTGACGCTAATGACGCGGATTGTAGAAAACTACGAAAAATAAATCCATGTAAAAAACAGCCTTTTAGGCTGTTTTTTTTATCTCCTGCTTTACATAAAAAATCCATTGACGGAGCGGCATGTTTATTGTATAATGAAAACACATTATAGATAAGGCGGTAAGAATATGAAGAAAAAGGTCGTTTGTGCCCTGCTGGCGGCTTTGCTGCTGCTTTCTGTATGTGGGACTGCGTTTGCCGGCGAGGTAGGGGTTCCGGTGCTTTTGTACCACAATATTGCGGACAATGTCGAGGGGGAGGACTATAACCCGCTCTTGAATATTCCGGCCGATTTGTTTGAGGTACACATGCAGGCGCTGCTCAGCGATGGATATACGCCGATTACATACGGCGAGTACTACGACTATGCCGAAAACGGCGCGCCGCTGCCGGACAAGCCGGTTTTGGTCACCTTTGACGACGGGTACTGGAGCAACTATATGTATGCATATCCGGTTTTAAAGAAGCTTAATATGAAAGCGACGATTTTTGTCATTACGGATAGGCGCGGAAAGGCCCTGAGCAAAAATCCGCACTTTTCGTGGAATCAGGCGCGGGAAATGCAGGACAGTGGTGTGATTGATATTCAGAGCCATACGCATTCGCATGAGATTCTGACCAGCTTGATGGATTTTGATTTGTATTTTGAGCTAAAAACGTCGAAGAATTTAATTGAAAATAAGCTCGGGAAGAAGTGTGCCGTTTTGTCCTTTCCACAGGGGATTGCGGGTGAGCGGGAAATCCGTGCGGCAAAGAACGCAGGCTATTTGATTGCCAATAAGGTGGGAGATGTCGGCGTCAACCGGAAAAGCGAGGGGCTTTATGAGATGAAGCGGATTACTGCACGGGCCGACTGGACGGGCCAGAAGCTGCTTGGCGTTTTGCGGGAGAATATGGAGATATAATAAAAAGGCTGTGCAGCTGCACAGCCTTTTGTTATGCGCCGAAAAGCCCCAAATGCTCAAGCAGAATTTTAATCCCCATTAAAATCAAAACAACGCCGCCGAGCAACTCCGCCTTCGACTTATACTTCGCGCCGAATACATTGCCGATTTTAATCCCGACGGCGGAGAAAACGAACGTTATTACGCCAATAAAGGACACCGCGGGAATAATCTGTAACTTCAAAA
>URQR01000250.1 GCA_900550065.1 uncultured Eubacteriales bacterium
GAAAAGCAGTTTATGAAGCGTTAGTGTTATAAAAGACAAAAAAATTCCAAAAAATAATTGCATAATTCGATAAATTATGCTATAATATACGCAAGAACGATATTCTTGCGCTTAGAAAAACCTGCTGTCGGAGCGCGGTTCCTTCTTCCGCAGAGCGGGAGTGCATCATTTTTTGGCTATGTACATTACTTGTGTTATAATATACACAAAAGTGAGCTTTTATGCAATGGCACGCAAGTGCATGATTGGAAAAATTGTTTGTGCCATGTTGAAACGATTATTATATAATTATTTTTATATAATAAGAAAATTTTTAGGGAGGGGTAGTATATGAACTATTATCTGGAGTGCTTTAAAAAGTACGCAACTTTTGCGGGCCGTGCAAGACGGAAAGAGTACTGGATGTTCGTTTTGTTCAATATGATTGCTATGGTAATATGCATGATTATTGATGCGCTTCTTACAGCAGGCATACTTACAATTTTGTATAGCCTTGCAGTAATTATTCCGAGTATTTCCGTTTGTGTACGCCGTCTGCATGACACAGGCCGCTCGGGCGGCTGGTGGTGGATTTCTCTCGTACCGGCGATTGGCGGTATCTGGCTGCTCGTGCTGATGTGCCTTGAAGGGGAGCCGAAGGAAAACCAGTACGGTCCGGACCCGAAAGCAACGGAAGCATAAAACAAATATGGGGATAAAAAACGGCGGAGGTTCCGCCGTTTTTTTTATGCGCAAAATTAGATTTTATGTCAATCGGTTTTCTGTTTAAAAGGGGACAAACTATCATAAATGCGCCGCACACGAATATATATAGATATAGACAAATATAGGCAACAAAAGCGAAAGGGTGTGGCGAAATGTGGTATAATGGCAGTAAGGAGGACGTGCTGTCGCGGCTGGGCACACGGCCGGAGGCCGGACTGACACAGGGGGAGGTCGAGCAGCGGCGGGAAAAATACGGCAAAAATGAACTTGCGCACAAAAAGGAGGACAGCCTGTTTGTCCGTTTTCTGGCACAGTTTCAGGATTATATGGTCATCATCTTGCTGATTGCAGCGGCGGTCTCGTTTGCTGTATCCCTGCTCAATGGCGAGGCCGATTTTTTTGATCCGATTATAATTTTGTCCATTGTCGTCTTAAACGCGATGATTGGTGTCTTTCAGGAAAGCAAAGCACAAAAGGCGCTGGAGGCTCTGCAAAAAATGAGCGCGCCTACGGTGACGGTTCTGCGCGGCGGGGAAAAGCAGCGGATGAATGCGGACGAGCTTGTGATTGGAGACATCATCTATCTTGAAACGGGCGACCTTGTACCCGCGGATGCGCGGCTGGTGGAGGCGGTATCGCTTAAGTGCGACGAGGCCGCACTGACGGGAGAGTCGATGGCGGTAGAAAAGGATGCAAACTTTTTTGCAGAGGGCGAGATTAACATTGCAGACGCAAAAAATATGGTGTTTTCCTCCTGCATTGTACTGAGCGGACATGCCCGCGCCGTCGTAGTGGAAACCGGCATGAATACACAGGTGGGTAAAATTGCAAAGATGATTATTGAAAGCGAAGCGCCGCAGACGCCGTTGCAGGAAAAGCTGGCACGGACGGGTAAAACACTTGGGATTTTGGCGCTGATTATTTGCGGTCTAATCTTTTTAATGGGGATGATTCGCCGCCTGCCCGTTTTTGATATGTTTATGACCTCAATCACTCTCGCGTTGGCGGCGATTCCGGAAGGGCTTCCCGCGATTGTGACAATTATGCTTGCGCTCGGCGTACAGCGCATGGTAAAAAAGAATGCAATTGTGCGCAAGCTTCCTGCGGTTGAAACGCTCGGCAGCGCAAGCGTGATTTGCTCGGATAAAACAGGAACGCTGACACAGAACAAAATGAGCGTGACGAAGGTCCACGGTAACCGAAGCCTTGCGCTTGACCTCGGCTCTTTGTGCAACAACGACGCGGACCCGACGGAACACGCCATTTTAGAGGCGGCGCGGCTCGACGGCTGTGAAATTGAGCTGCTGCAAAAGCAATATCTGCGTGTGCGCGAGGTTCCTTTTGACTCAAAGAAAAAATATATGGCGACGATACATAAGACGGAGCAGGGCTTCCGCGTCATCGTAAAAGGTGCGCCGGATGTGATACTGCGTATGTGCGATATGGCGCATATGACACGCGAGGGGATTGAGGAAGAGAACCTGAAAATGGCACGTGACGCGTTGCGCGTACTGGCGGTTGCATATAAAGATGTCTCTTCTGCGAACTGCGAGGTGGAGCATGGCCTGACTTTTGTCGGTTTGGTCGGCATTATTGACCCGCCGCGTCCGGAGGCAAAGGAGGCCGTT
>URQR01000251.1 GCA_900550065.1 uncultured Eubacteriales bacterium
TATCTTTGACTATGAGGTTTTAGACGGCAGCTTTGCAGACCGAAAAACCATTATTCTTCCTGAGCTTTGCGCTATGCCGGAGGACATGAAGCAGAAGCTGCGCGAGTTTACAAAAACTGGAGGAAATCTTGTCATTTGCGGTGTAAAGTGCTGCGAGATGTTTTTAGACATGGCGCAGGCGGAGCTTGCAGATACATCAAAACGAATCCTTTATATGGAAGCGGACGGTTATATGTACGGAATCAACGCGCCGGTCGCCGTGTTTGAGAAAAAGGGCGCCGAAGATATCTGTATTTGTCACACGGATATCATGGACTTTTCCGCGCCGGTTGTTTCGGCTGCAATTACAAATCAATATGGCAAGGGGAAGGTCGTCTTCGTTGGCTGGGATATTTTTACGGATTATGAAAGAACGCGCCTGTTCAGCGAGCGTGAAACGATGCGTAAAATATTAGATTATGTCGAGCCGAATCCAGCGGCATACCTTGAGCAAGGGCCAAAACGGGTAGAAATTGTCCCTGCTGTCAAGGGTGAAACAATACTAATCAATTTAATTAATACAAACGAATTTTACTGTGATAAAAAGGGCTGCGCCTTTGACGATATCGCGCCTGTGTGCGGATTGACAATTGCCGTTCGCTGCGAGCATGCGCCCGCTTCCGTTATGCTGGAGCCGGAACATATTCCGGCACAGTACACTTATGACGGAACTTACCTTCATATTGATGTCGATAGAGTAGATATTCACACGATAATTGAAATTAAATAAATAGAAAACGGTACAGTGTCATGTACCGTTTTCCTTTTGCATTGCTTCTCTTATCTTTTACTCCGCTTTCAGCCCTTGTGCCTGATCCATCATTAACTCGATAAATATCCCATATCCGCGTGTAGGGTCATTTACAAATACATGGGTGACCGCGCCGATTAACTTCCCGTCCTGTATAATCGGGCTGCCGCTCATTCCCTGCACGATACCGCCCGTTTTCTCGAGCAGGCGTTCATCGGTGACATGAAGGATCATGCCTTTCGCGTCAGAGCTGTTTGTCATGACTTTTTCAATCTCTACGTCATAGGCCTGCGGCGCGCCGTCAACGGAAGAGATAATTTGTGCGCTGCCTTCCTTCACTTCAAAGCGTGTCCCGATTTTTACGGGTTCCGCTTCGCTGACGGCTTTGGGGTCACAGTAGCCATAGACGCCGTATTGGGAGTTTTCTACAATTACACCAATGTCATTTTCCGCAAATACGCCGCGCAGTTCGCCGGGCGTCCCTTTTTTGCCGGGCTCGACCGACGAGATGGTACAATTTGTGATACTGCCCTGCGAGACGGTTAGGAGCTGACCCGTATCCACATCGGATATACCGTGCCCGAGCGACGCGTATGCGCCGGTATCAGGCTTTATAAAGGTCATTGTCCCAATCCCTGCCGTGCTGTCCCGAATCCATGCGCCGATACGGAAGTGTCCGTCCGCATATGCGGCGGCGAGCTCTACGCTTTGTGTTTCACCGCCCCGTACATATTCGAGTGTGAAACGCGTATCGCGCCGCTCGTCCACTAAGCTGGTGAAATGGTCGCTGTCTGTTACTGCTTCGCCATCGATTTTGGTGATAATGTCACCGACCTGCAGGCCTGCGTCCTTTGCCGGCGCGTACTTTTCCCCCTCCTGTGTTTCAACGGAGGAAAGGCCGACCAACAGTACGCCGTCTGTGTGGATTTTAATTCCGATGGTCTCGCCGGAGGGAATTACCATATCGTCGTCAATTACATCGACCGACATGGTTTTGAGCGGCAGTACGCCTAAAAATTTAAGCTCAATGTCGTACTTGCCCGCCACCTCCGTAAACAGGGTCAGGTTACCGTTTTCCTCGCTTGCGAGCGCGCTGCTGCTCGTGCTCACCGCCGCATTATCGCCGTTCGGCTTTAAATTGGAGGAGACAAGGCCGCCGATATTAATGCTGCAATCGGCGCCCTTCGCGACAGCAAAATGGTCCGGAAGCGTTTGGTGAAGCCTTATGCCGCAATAAGCGAAAGGCGACAAGAGCAGAAGCAATGCCAGTACAAAAATGAAACATTTTTTGTGTGACAAAGACTTCACTTCCCAGTTGATTTTTGAAAGCGTTTTGCTTTCGTATTTAACTTAACCAATCGCTGTGGTCGCTATACAGTCAATAAAAGCGGCGGCAAGCAGGATTTAAGCGGCATGTCAAATAAAAACCATTCTAAAATTTTATGTAAAAGCTGGAGATGAAGCAGGGGGATTGTGAGAATATGGTATTAGTGTTAGAATGATAAAAGAAAATGTAAATTGATATTTG
>URQR01000252.1 GCA_900550065.1 uncultured Eubacteriales bacterium
TCGGCTGATGAAGCTTGCGGGCGTCAACGCCGTATCGCTTGGAATCTTTGCATGGTCGGCGCTCGAGCCGGAGGAGGGTCGCTACGAGTTTGACTTTTTCGACAGCGTAATTGACGCCTTACATAAAAACGGAATCCATGTCTTGCTTGCAACGCCAAGCGGCGCACGGCCTGCATGGATGGCGCAAAAATACCCCGAGGTGCTGCGTGTTATGCCCGACCGGCAAAGAATTTTATACGCGCACCGGCACAACCACTGCTTCACCTCCCCTATTTACCGCGAAAAGGTACGCACGATGAACACTGCGCTCGCGCAGCATTATAAGAATCATCCTGCAATCATTGCGTGGCATGTGTCGAACGAGTACGGTGGCGAGTGCCATTGTGAGCTGTGCCAGCAGGCGTTCCGCGAATGGCTCAAAAAGAAATACAATAGTGACCTTACCCTATTGAACCAGCAGTGGTGGACGTCGTTCTGGAGCCATACTTATACGTCTTGGGAGCAGATTGAGTCGCCGACACCGCCGAATGGTCGGGGCGAGGCGTACCTGCACGGACTGACGCTCGACTGGCACCGGTTTGTAACGCACCAGACGGTCGATTTTATGAAAAATGAGACTGCGCCTCTGCGCGCAATCACCCCCGATATTCCTGTTACGACGAACTTTATGGAGTTTTATGAGGGGCTTGATTACAGTAAATTCAGCGACGTGCTCGACTTTGTGTCGTGGGACAGCTACCCCATCTGGCACGATACCGGGCGGAGCAATATCACCACGGCATGCCGCACCGCGCTTCTGCACGACTCGATGCGTTCGTACCTGCACAAGCCGTTCCTATTGATGGAAAGTACGCCCAGCATGGTAAACTGGAAGGAAATCAACAAGCCGAAACGGCCAAATATGCACAAAACGTCGTCTTTGCAGGCGGTTGCACACGGTTCCGACAGTGTGCTGTATTTCCAGTGGCGCAAGGGGCGCGGCGCATCGGAGAAGTTTCACGGCGCGGTTGTCGACCATGTGGGCCATGAGAATACGCGTGTCTTTCGCGATGTAGCGTCGCTGGGCGCATGCCTAAAAAAATTGGAATGTGTGCGCGGGTGCGGCACAAAGAGCGACGTTGCGCTCATTTACGATAATGAAAACCACATGGCGCTCAAGGAGGCACAAGGCTTCCAGAAAAGTGACAAAAAGTATATTGAGACGCTCACGGACTACTACTATCCTTTCTGGAAAAACGGCGTCAGCGTCGATGTAATCGACTCTACATACGATTTTTCCGGCTACAAGGTGCTCGTTCTGCCGATGCTTCACATGATTAAGGCTGGCGTTGAAGAACGCATCGAGCAATTTGTCGCAAACGGCGGCACGGTGCTAATGACATACCTTTCCGGCATGGTAAACGAAAACGATTTGTGCCACCTCGGCGGTTTCCCGTGCGGGAAGCTAAAGGATGTGTTCGGCATTTGGGCCGAGGAGGTCGACACGCTTTGCGCCGACGAGCGCAATACTGTCTCATACGACGGCAAAAGCTACGAGGTATGCGACTACTGCGAAATTGTTCATGCGCAGGGCGCAAATACACTCGCCGCTTACGAGCACGACTTTTATAAAGGGAGCGGCGCGGTATTTGAAAACAGCTATCATGCTGGTAAGGCCTACTACGTCGCCTGCCGTGACACGGGCGCGCTGTCACAGGCAATCTGTGAAAGAATCATTGGCGAAACTTCCCCCGCGCGCACGCCGAAGGCGGACCTGCCAGAAGGCGTTGTCTGCACCATGCGCGAGGATGAGACATATCAGTATGTCTTTGTCCAAAATTATACGGATGAAGTACAGTTTGTGACCTTCCTCGAAAAGCGCAGCGCGCTTGATCTGGAAACCGGGCTCCCGGCAGGGCCGGAAATCGAACTCGACAGCTTTGACACAAAAGTACTGCGGTTTGAAAAATAATAAAAAAAGCTGTGCGTTTGCACAGCTTTTTTATTCCTCGCCCTTATGCCGGTCGAGCAGCGCCTTAATCGTCAAAATTGCCGCAAGATAGCCAAAAAACACAAACAGCGCCAGCGGTGTAAACCCGTAATACAGCCGCCCGTCGCGGACGAGCTCGCCCGCGCCCGCTCCAGCGAGGAACGATATAAATTCCACGAAAGCTAATCCGCCGAACAGCCCCGCCGTAAGCCACGGCCCCTTTTCCCGCCGGCTGATGTATGCGTTTTGAAACACCGCGCCCGTGGCAAAACACAACGTCGGAACGCCAATCAGCACAATTGCCTCCACGCCCGGCACGGCCCAGTCGTACCGGCTTTTT
>URQR01000253.1 GCA_900550065.1 uncultured Eubacteriales bacterium
ATCAAGAGGCAAATCTCCGAGTTCACAAACAGTTTTCTTCTCGGTTCTAAAGGGGCTTGGGGACTCCCCAAAAATGATGGATATATGGGGTGTGTTATGCAGGAATATGAATTATTAAAGGAGAAGTCGCTGGCCGACCTGCGCGAGATTGCAAAGACGTTCGGATTGACGAAAATATCGTCCTTGCGTAAAAACGATTTGCTGCTGCGGCTAAAGGAACATTTTGAAGCCAAGGGGATAGAGCAGAAACCAGTACAAAAGCAGCCGGTTCGAAAAGCGGCGAGCCGTCCGGCGGCGAAACCGGCTGAAAAGACTAAGACGGAAAACGAAGAAGAAACACCCGCCGCGAAACCGGCGCAGAAGGTACGCACAAGGCCGGACAACGTGACCGAGGTCAAGGGGTATTTAGAGGTGCTGCCCGACGGGTTCGGGTTTATTCGGTTTGATAATTACGAGTCGAGCGCAAAGGACGTGTATGTGTCAAATACGCAAATCCGGCGGTTCCGGCTCCAGACGGGCGACGAGATTGTCGGTGATGCGCGCAAGGCGAGCGGGGATGAGCGGTATGCGCCGCTGATGTACGTTCACAAGGTCAACGGCGACCCGCCAGAGGCGAGCATTCATAGGAAGCCGTTTGACAGCTTAACGCCGATTTATCCGACAAAGCGGCTGCATTTGGAGACGAATCCGACGGGGTTTTCGATGCGTTTGATTGATTTGATTGCGCCGATTGGCTACGGACAGCGTGGTCTGATCGTTGCGCCGCCGAAGGCGGGAAAGACAACGCTTTTAAAAAACATTGCGCAGAGCATTTCAAAAAACCATCCGGATGTAAAATTGATTGTACTGCTGATTGACGAGCGGCCGGAGGAAGTCACCGACATGAAGCGGTCAATTGACGGCGAAGTTATCTATTCGACGTTTGACGAAGCGCCGGAGCATCACGGCAAGATTGCTGAGCTGGTGCTTGAGCGGGCGAAGCGGCTGGTCGAGCACAAAAAGGACGTCGTAATCCTGCTTGACTCGATCACACGGCTGGCGCGGGCATATAATTTGATCATCCCGCCGACAGGGCGGACGTTGTCGGGCGGGCTTGACCCGGGTGCGCTCCATAAGCCGAAACGGTTTTTCGGTGCGGCGCGTAATATCGAGGAAGGCGGCAGCCTGACGATTCTTGCGACGGCGCTGATGGAAACGGGTAGCCGTATGGACGAGGTTATTTTTGAGGAATTTAAGGGAACGGGTAACATGGAGGTGCGCCTTGACCGGCAGCTGCAGGAAAAGCGCGTCTTTCCGGCGATTGACATTGCAAAATCGGGCACACGGCGCGAGGAGGCGCTTCTGAGCGGGAGCGAGTTGTCGGCGGTTTGGGCGGTACGCAAGGCGATGAGCAGCCGCAATACGGTCGACGTCACGGAGGAAATCTTAAATAAGCTTACGCGGACGCGCACGAACGCGGACTTTGTGCAGAATATTTTAGATACGATGGGAAAATAGCAGAGGATAATAGCGATGGAACAGAAACGGGAAATCTATTTGGATAACAGCGCGACAACGAAAAGTGCGCCGGAGGTGAACGCGGCGGTGCTTGACGCACTTGCGCACAGCTACGGTAATCCTTCGTCGCTGCACCGTCTGGGGATGCAGGCGGAAAAGGTGTTTGCCGGTGCGAAAAAGATGCTGGCGCAATGTCTGTCCGTGACGGAGCAGGAAATTTATTTGACCTCCGGCGGGACAGAGAGCAGCAATATCGCGATTTTGGGCGCGGCGGAGGCGAATAAGCGGCGCGGCAAGCACATTATCTGTACTGGCGTGGAGCATCCCGCCGTGTTTGAAACAGTGAAAAGCTTGGAGGCAAAGGGCTTTGAAACGACAGTGCTCGGCGTGGACGAGACGGGACATATCAGCGTAGAAGAATTTGCCGCCGCGCTGAAGCCGGACACGATTTTGGTCTGTGTGATGCATGTCAATAACGAGGTCGGCGCAGTGATGCCGGTCGAGGCGCTGAAGCCGATTATGAAGAAAAAATCACCGCACGCACTCTTGTTTGTTGATGCGGTGCAGTCGTTTGGTAAAATCGCGGTAAAGCCTGCAAAGTGGGGCGTAGACTTGCTGTCGGCGAGTGCGCACAAAATTCACGGGCCGAAGGGCGTAGGTGTTTTGTACGTCAAAAAGGGTGTACGCATCGTGCCGGTGCAGTTCGGCGGTCACCAGCAGGGCGGTCTGCGTTCCGGGACGGAGAACGTGCCCG
>URQR01000254.1 GCA_900550065.1 uncultured Eubacteriales bacterium
GCTTGTCAAGTCGGCTGTGCGCGAGCTGCGCCATTATTTAAACCCCAGAAGCGTTATGTCGGTCAAGTTTGAGCATAAAACGGTCGACTCCGCTGTGATTGGCGGCGTTCATTTATACTTTGTCATTTATGCAATTTTATTTGTCGTTTCCGTTTTTCTTATGGGGCTCGACCAATTTGACCTGATTACCAATTTCACCTCTGTCGCGTCCTGTATCAACAATGTCGGGCCGGGGCTTGAGCTCGTCGGCCCAATGGGCAACTACAGCGCGTTCAGCCCGCTTTCTAAGCTGCTCTTGTCGTTTGATATGCTGGCAGGACGGCTCGAGCTGATACCGATGCTGATTTTGTTTTCCTCAAAGATATGGAAAAAGGGATAAAATAAAAAAGACCGCAAATAATGCGGTCTTTTTTGCGCTATATTTTTTCTGTCTATTCTTTTTTGCTCCCCCGCTGCTTTTCGATAAACGCCTCTATTTGCGCACGCGTCGCCATCGCCTCAATCGCGCCCATATTCGTCGTCGTATACGCCGCATAATAATTTGAAAATTCTAATACCTCTCTTAACTCTTCCTTTGCCATATGCCCAATATTATCCTTTCTAACGCCACAGCGCATCAGGCAATATAAAAACGCCCCAATAAACGAGTCGCCCGCACCTGTCGTATCCATTGCCGTTACGTCAGCCGCTGCCGTTTCAATCGTATGCGCCTTTGTGTGTACCGCCGCGCCCGCCGAACCGCGTGTCACGAGCAGCATTTGCGCGCCTGCGTCAAACACGGCCTTTTTTGCCCGTTCCTCGTCCTTGCTTCCAAAAATGTATTCTAATTCGTCGTCGGCAACCTTGACCAGATCAGCATACGGCAAAAACGTATGAATCGCGCGCCGGCACTCGTCCGGATCGTCAAAAAGCGGAAGCCGTACATTCGGATCAAAGCTGATAAGCGCACCTTTATCCTTTGCAAGCGCAATCGCCTTTTTATGTGCCTGCTTCATCGGTGACTCTATCAAATCCACACTGCAAAAATGCAGCGCATAGCACGCCTCAAACAGCCGTGCCTCAAGCTTGTCCTCGCCAAGCAGAAGGTCGGCGCAGGGCTTACGGTAAAAGGAAAAGCTGCGGTTACCGTCCTTCGCGAGCGACACGAACGCCAAAGCGGTGTTTGCCTCCTGCGTGCGAAAAATTTTGTCGGTATTGACGCCCACCTGCTTCAGCGTTTCAATAATATGCTCACCGAAGGCATCCATCCCCACCTGCGTGATGACTGAGGAAGGCGCGCCAAGCTTTGCCACCGCTGCGGCGACATTTGTCGGCGCGCCGCCCGCCTTGCGTACAAAGCCATCCACATCCTTTAGGGCGCACCCCTTTTGCTGTGGGATAAAGTCAATCAGCGCTTCGCCAATCGTTATAATTTCCTGCTCCATCCTAATCCAATCCTTTCTTCGAAATTTAGGCTATTACAGCTACAATTGCCGGTCCACACTTTTAGATGGCAAAAAGGAACGGACAGCCGCCCGTTCCTTATCGCGTAAATCACGTATATTCTTCGCGCTACAGAATATACAAATCATGTGTTGTTTTATTGTAGTAATACCCCTGCATATCAAAATAGTCCAACAGCGCAAACAACGGAAGCGCAACCGTCTGTCCATACTGCATTGACATACCGGAAGAATTAACCAACCTTTTTCCATTAACAAACACGAGCGGGCTGTCTTTCGTCATTACTACAGTATTACTGCCGCGTGTAATCGTAATCGTATCGCCGCTCACAGCAATATTAGCCCCAAGCGCCCGTGCAGCCAATTCCTTCGTAATAAACGCCGTTTGACAGGCGAAAAAGAAATTGGTCGCATCTGCCGCGCTAATTTTTTGGCTGCTTACATATAAGCCTTTATACATATCTGTGTCAACAGACCAGTCAATCTCTTTGACCTTAGAAACCGGCTGAAAAGCGTTATTCCATACAAAGACTTTCACTTTTACAGCAGTCTTGCCGGCTATCTGCTCCGTACTGAACCGAAATGTCCCTGCCTCATCTGCTGCAATATCCTTTTGTACCTTAGAAACACCAAGCATCCTGCCTGACGCGTCATAATATACCGCAAACGCAGACAGGCCGTTTTGTGCAACTGTTGAAACGTTTTCA
>URQR01000255.1 GCA_900550065.1 uncultured Eubacteriales bacterium
GTATTAGTTACCATCGCATCAATGGGGGTTGTGAGCGGACTTGAGTGGCTGTTATAATATAAATCTTATATATAATATACGCGAGCCTTAGCTCGCGCTTGGAAGAAGCCACTGTCGGGACACCGTCCCTCCCGCGGCAAAAGCCGCACCGTGCCTTCTTCGGATTTGTACCACATTTATTATATAATATAAATTTTTAATATTAACGAGGAGATAGAAAATGAGCAAAAGATAATTTACATCAGAATCTGTTACGGAGGGGCATCCGGATAAGGTGTGCGATATCGTCTCCGATGCGGTTTTGGACGCAATTATAGCACAAGACCCGCAGGCGCGTGTTGCATGTGAGGTTACAGCGACAACCGGACTTGCGATGGTTGTGGGTGAAATTACAACGACGGCGGAATTTGACGTACAGGAGATTGTCCGCTCTGCGATTCGTGATATTGGCTATGACAGGGCGAAATTTGGGTTCGACTGTGATACTTGCGCGGTGATTACCGCACTTGATAAGCAGTCGCCTGACATTGCGCTTGGCGTTGACCAATCCCTTGAAGTAAAGGATGGGGAAATGGCGGAAGCGAACGGTGCGGGCGACCAGGGGATGATGTTTGGTTACGCCTGCACGGAAACTCCGGCGTATATGCCGATGCCAATTTATTATGCGCATAAGATGGCGCAGCGTTTGACGCAGGTGCGCAAGGACGGTACATTGCAGTATCTGCGCCCGGACGGTAAGACGCAGGTTACGGTCGAATATGACGGGGACAAGCCGGTACGGATTGATACGGTTGTGGTGTCGAGCCAGCATGACGCAGAGGTTTCGCTCGACACAATTCGGCGTGATATTATTGAAACGGTTATTTTACCGACGCTGCCGAAGGAGCTTTTGGACGAAAACACCAAGTATTTCATTAATCCGACGGGACGGTTTGTAGTTGGCGGACCGCAGGGCGACTCTGGACATACGGGGCGGAAAATTATTGTTGATACCTACGGCGGGTATTCGCGTCACGGCGGCGGCGCTTTTTCGGGGAAAGACCCGACGAAGGTAGACCGCAGCGCGGCGTATGCGGCGCGGTATGTGGCGAAAAATATTGTTGCGGCGGGGCTTGCTGACCGCTGCGAACTTCAGATTGCGTATGCAATCGGTGTTGCAAGACCTGTCTCGGTGCTGGTTGATACGTTTGGTACGGCAAAAGTAAGCGAGGACAAAATAGCAGCTTTGGTGGATAAGCACTTTGACCTGCGCCCGAGCGCAATTATTGAAACGCTTGGCCTGCGCCGCCCGATTTATAAGCAGACGGCGGCCTATGGACATATGGGCAGAGAAGATATCGACCTTCCGTGGGAGAAGACCGACAAGGCGGCGCTTCTCAAACAGGAGGCAGGGCTCTGAAAATAATTTGAAAATGCGCTCACATTGGGCGCATTTTTTTAATAAACTCCTCCACATAGCGGGGGATTTTTATTATCATATTTTGTCCACCCTTCTCATAGAGTAGTAACAAAGGAGGGATTTTTATGGAACGGGTCTATCAAAGGGGGCGTGTCCGGCACAGGACCTATACGCCGCATAACGCACGTGGTGGGCAGGAGGTTACAGAGCTGAAGCTTTTTCACCCAAAGCGGATGCTGATACAATTCATTGCGGCTTCCGCCGTATTTGCATTTATATATACGGTACAGTTTTTTAATAACCCTTTTTGTAATTGGGTGAAAAACGAGGTGGCTTATACGCTCAATTATACGGTCAGCATGGAAAGCATGTATAAATCGTCACAGGAAGTGATGCAGTATTTGGCGGGCAAGATTGAGGAGGGGCAAATCTATATTAATACGAATGGACAGCCGGATTCTGTCCAGCAGGCTGCTCCTGCCTCCGGCGCGGCAGAACCTACCGCAGCACCGTCACCAACGCCAGACAGTACATTGCAGCCGTCAGCGACGCCGCTTCCCGACCTGACACAGCAAGGCGGGCAGATTCAGTAGGGGACAGAATATGATAAAAATTGGCTGGCTTTATATCAATCTGTTTTCGATTCCGTTAATTGTTGTAGCCATGCTTACCGGCTCGGCCGTGAGCATGGCTACCGCTTATATTGTCGTTACCCTGCACGAATTTGCACACTTTTGTGCCGCACGCC
>URQR01000256.1 GCA_900550065.1 uncultured Eubacteriales bacterium
TTTGTGCCATGTATTAGAGAAGGACAGAGGGTATTTGGTTACCCACAACAAAGATGTCGTTACAGCGATGCAGGCAGAGCAGTATCAAAGCTTGATAAAAAAGCGGGCCGAAGGAACGCCGGTGGCGTACTTGACGGGGACAAAAGAGTTTATGTCCCTGCCGTTTTCTGTAAACGAAAATGTGCTGATTCCGCGCGCGGATTCGGAAACGCTTGTCGAGCATGTTTTGAAGGAAAATACAGCTTTATCGCCCTCTATTGCCGACCTTTGCTGCGGCAGCGGCTGTATCGGCGTATCGCTGGCCTATTATATCGGACAGGCACGGGTCACGATGGTGGATATTAGCAGGGAAGCGCTCGAAACAGCAGAGCACAACGCTGTGCAAAACAATGTTATTGATTGGTGCCGGTTTGTATGTACAGACCTTATACGGGAGACGTTAGAGGGCGGCTTTGATGTTGTAGTGTCGAACCCACCTTATATTGAGACAGATGTAATTGACACACTTGACCGAGAGGTTCGGGCGTATGAGCCGCGCCTTGCGCTCGACGGCGGCAATGACGGGCTTGTTTTTTACCGCAGACTTGCAAATATATCGCCCAGTCTATTAAAGCCGAACGGTCTGCTCGCCCTTGAGGTTGGGCACACACAGGCGGAGGCTGTGTCGGCGCTGCTTGCAGAAAAGTTTTACGACGTAAAAACAGTCTGTGACCTTGCCGGGATACGGCGCGTAGTCAGCGGACGGCGAAAGTAAGGCGTTGATTGCAGGAAGGAGGACAGTATGAATATTAGAGTTTCGCAAGAAAAGGATTTTAAAGAGATTTATAGCTTTGTAAAAACGGCGTTTGAAACAGCGCGGGTCTCGGACGGAACGGAGCAGGATTTTGTGCTGAAGCTGCGTGCTGGGGAAACCTACTTGCCGGAATTGGAGTTTGTTGCGCAGGAAAACGGTATATTGGTTGGACATATCATGCTGACAAAACAGGCGTATCGAACTACGGAAGGAACACGTACCGGAGTGCTTGTCGCGCCGCTGGCAGTTGCTCTGCCATACCGAAACAGAGGAATTGGCGGTAAGCTATTGCGCCATGCGTGCGAACAGGCGGTCAAGGCCGGCTACACAGCAGCGTTTCTTGTCGGGAACCCACAGTATTACGGTAGGTTTGGATTCCGTAAAACGTCAGAATATGGTATCAAAAACAGTTCAGATATTCCTGATGATGTTGTGCTCGGAAGCGAGTTGGTTGCCGGTGCGCTGCAAGGAATACGCGGCGAAATTAATATTATATAAAAAAGCTGTGCCATATGGCACAGCTTTTTGCAGTCAAAATCAATGCGTGCAGATTTCAAGTGCAACGTCAGCCGCCGAAGCAGCGTCGGACGTATAGTAATCAGCCCCAATAGAGTCGCAGTAGCTTTGCGTAATCGGCGCGCCGCCAATCATAATTTTTACTTTATCCTGCATTCCCGCTTCTGCAACCTTTTCAACAACATTTTTCATCTCGCCCATTGTTGTCGTCAGCAGCGCGGAACAACAAATAATCTGTGCGTTGTGCTCTTTTGCGGCGTTGACAAACGTGTCCGCGTCTACATCTACGCCGAGGTCAAACACCTCAAGGCCTTTGCCCTCCAGCATCATTTTCACTAAGTTTTTGCCGATATCGTGCAAATCGCCCTTCACCGTGCCGATTACGGCCGTGCCCTTCGACTCGACGCCCTCGCTGACGAGATGTGGCTTTAAAATTTCGATTCCGGCGTTCATTGCACGCGCCGCAATCAATACTTCCGGCACGAATACTTCGTTGTTTTTAAACTTTTCCCCGACAATGCTCATACCGGACAAAAGCCCTTCTTCTAATATCTGCTTCGGGGAAACCCCTTCCTCAATTGCCTGCCCTACAAGCTCCTTTACCTTCGGCGCGCGGCCCTGCTGCAGCAGTGTGCAGATATCCTCTAAAATTGCCATTTGTAACCCCTCCATGTATTAAATTTATAATATTATTTTATTTTGCTGAAAGATTTTTTATATAAACGCTGTGCGTTTTGACGCCGCGCGTTTCCCTGTACTT
>URQR01000257.1 GCA_900550065.1 uncultured Eubacteriales bacterium
GGCGCTGCCGGAAAAAGGGTTTCGATAGAAGCAGGAGAGGAAAGGTCAAATAAAATGGTACAGATTGTAGGGGTACGCTTTAAAAGCGTTGGAAAGATATACTATTTTGACCCGGGCGAGCTGACGCTTGCGGTCGATATGTCTGTTATCGTCGAGACGGCGCGCGGGGTCGAGATGGGTACGGTTGCGATTGCGAACCGGCTCGTCGAGGAGGCGAGCGTCGTACAGCCGCTCAAAAAGGTTGTGCGGGTTGCGACGGACGAGGATTTTAAAAAAATTGAGGAAAACGAAAAAAAAGAGGCGGAGGCATTTGTCATTTGTGCGGAAAAAATCCGCGCGCACAAGCTCGATATGAAGCTGGTCGATGTGGAGTACACATTTGACGGCAGCAAGGTGCTCTTCTACTTTACAGCAGATGGGCGTATCGACTTCCGCGAACTGGTCAAGGATTTGGCGAGCGTGTTCCGTACGCGGATTGAGCTGCGCCAGATCGGCGTGCGCGACGAGGCGAAAATGATTGGCAGCTACGGTATTTGCGGGCGGAATTTGTGCTGCAGCCAGTTTTTGGGCGACTTTGCGCCGGTGAGCATCAAGATGGCGAAGGAGCAGGGCTTATCGCTTAACCCGACGAAAATTTCCGGTACGTGCGGGCGGCTGATGTGCTGTCTGAAATATGAACAGGAGGCGTACGAAGATTTGCTAAAAATTACGCCGAAGCAGGGCGCGTTCGTGTCCACACCGGACGGAAAAGGGACGGTTGTTTATGTGAACCTGCTGAAAGGAAAAGTCAAGGTAAACGTCGACGGCGGGAAGGAAAAGCAGCTGACCGAGTACGACGTAAAGGATGTAAAGGTACTTTCGGGCGGAAAACGCAAAGAAACAGAACAAATTGATACAGAAATTTTAAAAACACTTGAAGAATAAAAAATTTTCTGCTATAATGAAACCAATCAGAAAGGCAGGAGGTGTTTTTCATGGCATATAAAATAGAAGATTCGTGCATCAGCTGCGGCGCTTGCGCAGGGGAATGTCCTGTAAGCTGCATTTCGGAGGGCGACGGCATCTATGTGATTGACGCTGACGCTTGCATCGAGTGCGGCGCTTGCGCGGACACGTGTCCGGTTGGCGCGCCTGCTCAGGCGTAAGGAGCAAAACAAAGGATTGCCGGCTGCCGTTTGGCGGCTGGCAATTTTCGTTTATTTTGATTAAAAAAGGATGGCGGAAGCATGGCGGAGCGGGTTGACGATTTACAATATAAGGGTCTTAGACTCATTCAGGATACGGATGGGTTTTGTTTTGGCGTCGACGCGGTTCTGCTGGCGCATATGGCTAAAAATACGCCGTCACAAAATACGATAGATCTGTGCAGCGGTAACGGAATCGTTGCGCTGCTTTTGGCAGGCAAGACCGATACGCCACACATTACGGCGCTCGAACTACAGCACAGCGCGGCGGATTTGGCGCGGCGGAGCGTGGCGCTCAACGGGTTAGAAGAACGCGTAGAGGTTGTATGCGGCGACGTAAAGGAGGCCCAAAAACAGTTTATGCGCGGCAGCTTCGACGTTGTGACATGTAACCCGCCATATATGAAGAATACATGCGGATTAAAAAACGAGAACGAGGCGCGTACGATTGCGCGTCACGAGGTGTGCTGTACGCTTGAGGACGTGGTTCGGGCGGCGGCCTATCTGCTAAGGCCGGGCGGAAAGCTGTTTTTGGTACATCGGCCGGAGCGTCTGGTCGATATTTTTACCGCAATGCGGGAAAGCAAACTTGAGCCGAAGCGAATGCAGATGGTACATCCGTCGTGCGGCAAGCGCGCAAACATTGTACTAATCGAGAGCAGCTATATGGGCGGGCGTGAATTGAAGCTCTTAGAGCCGCTCTACGTTTACGATGAGGCCGGAAATTATACGAAAGAAATCGACGCAATTTATGAAAGGGGGTACGGGATGTGAGCGGAACGCTGTATTTATGTGCCACGCCGATTGGCAATTTAGGCGAC